>JASFGJ010000391.1:0-4754 GCA_050123815.1 Desulfobacteraceae bacterium | reverse complement strand
TGCTCTTGTTGTTGCGCTTCATTTTCCTGAGTTTGCTCTTCGTTGTTTTCAGGAGGATCTTCATGGTCATGCTCGTGGTCATGGTCGTGCTCGGGCGGCGGCGGGGGCGGCGGCGCCGCATCCCGTTTGCGATGGGACAGGGCCAGTATGGCAACCTCCTTGATATCCTCCACCGTCACCTCAGGGCGCTGCCTTAAGGCGGCTCTGGCCCTGGCCGCCTGCTCGATGACCAGATCGGCGCGGTGTCCGGCCACATTGCTTTGCGTGCAAAGCTCGCAAATCAACGTCCTTAAGTGCCCGGCAAGTTTTACGTTTTGTAAAAACTTGCGGGCGGCAATGATCTGCGCTGCAATTTTCTCATTTTCCGTTTCAAATTTTTGGATAAAGCCCCGGGGATCTGCATCATAAGCTTCCCGCTGTTGCATCAAAACGGTTCGTTTTTCCACATCCTTTTCCGAAGCGACATCCACGCAGAGTCCAAACCGGTCCAGCAACTGGGGGCGCAGTTCGCCCTCTTCCGGGTTCATGGTGCCCACCAAAATGAAATGGGAGGCATGGGTAAAGGAGATGCCTTCCCGCTCAACCACGTTCCGGCCCGATGCCGCCGCATCCAGAATAATATCCACGATATGGTCATCGAGCAGGTTGACCTCATCCACATATAGAATACCGCGGTGGGCTTTGGCCAAAAGCCCGGGCTGCAAAACCCGGACGCCTTTTTTCACCGCCAGGTTAAAATCAATGCCGCCGGCAACCCGGTCTTCGGTGGCGTTGAGCGGCAAGGTGACTACGCCAATCCGCCGCCGCCCGATTTGAATCCGTACGGCACTATCCCGGCACTGGTCGCAAAGGTGCTGCGGCTGATCCGGGTCGCAGGCATAGGCACAGCCTTGGACGATCCTGATCTTTGGCAGCAGGGCGGCCAGGGCGCGCACCGCCGTTGATTTGGCCGTGCCCTTTTCGCCGCGGATCAGCACCCCGCCGACGGCCGGGTTGACGGCGTTCAGAATCAGGGCGAGTTTCAATTGCGCTTGCCCCACAATTGCCGAAAATGGGTAGACATCTTGATACGTCATTTTTAAAGTTCCATTATCAAAAGAGTAAACAAATCATTAAGATCATGAACAAATCGATGCCGGCGGCAGACAATACCCTTGCAACGACAATGCGAAGGCCGACTTTGCGTCCAAAGATACCGACGACTGCCGGAAGTTGCATTCGAATGGCAACCATGACGGCGGCAAAAATCCGGCCCGCAAAAAGGGTTAAAATCACGTCTTTAGCGCTGATGATATGCTGATTGAAAAGGTTGCCGGCAATGGCGAAGGCCACCAGACTGTTGCCGAACTGTGCCGCGATAATGGGAACACTCTCGACGGGAATGGGAAAAAAGCGGGCCATTTCCTTAAACGCTCCTGCCAGCAAATTGAAAAAACCCAAATTGTTCAGAAAAAAAACGATCAACGTCACCGGGAAAAAAAATTTGAGTATCCGCAAGGACATCTTCCACGTATTTTCCATACTGATGCCAATCACCGTCTGAACCGGCTCTTTTTCGGATGGCCTGTCAGGAATGGCTTTTGTTTCCGGAGTCGGCAGCGCAAACCTTGAAATGGTAAGGAAAACCAGTACACGCAGGGTTTCACCGGTCAGTATGAGCGTAAAGTAGATCAACCCTACGGTTCCCAGAACAGAATAAATGGCGGGCAGCCACCAGCGCCAGTGCATCAGCGCATTGGGAAAGGAGTTGACCAGCAATGCATAAAAAAGCTCCCTGGAAGAGATCTGATTCTTTTTATAAACTCCCAAAAGTGTCGAATTTGCAGCCATCGGAGAAACAAACGCGATCAAAAAAGGGATGCCGCAGCCGGCATTCAAATGAGCGTACCGCATGATCGATTTCGTTGCCCAGGCGAATTTTTCGACCCATTTCATCGCGACCATCATTTCTGCCAGAAACAGGCCGATGACGATGTAAGGGAGTTGTTTGAGCGTGAAAAAAAGTGTCTGCCGGATGGATTCAAAAAGAATTTCCAACAATAGCCATTCTCTTTCTATAGGCTTTAAGATAATTAATTTGGCAAGGATAGAGGGAGCAAGCTGTATCGTCATACCGCGACGACCGATAACGCAGTCCAAATTAATTATCTAAAAGCCGCTAATTGAGTTCAATACTCGTTTGCCACAGTTTCATAGACAGATCCCATCCCAGGGGTTGCGGATCATAATTTTTCAAATAGTTATGGTTCCAGGCCACTACATCGAAACGTTCGATGAAAACGGGAAACACATGGCTTTGCATAATAAGCTGCTGGGTTTGGGCAAGTGCTTCGCGACTCTTCTTTTCATCGGCGCCATGAAGGTTACGGGTGAATGCGTCATCGAGTTGCGGACTGTTGAACACGTTCAGCCAGGAGGGGCGACCGGTGTAAAAAAACATGTGGTAGCGCATCATGGGCCATAGCGCCAAATCGTATGTGGCGTTGCGCATGGTGGTAATATGGGCGCCCAGTTCCATCATCTGCAGTTTCAGCTCGATACCCACGGCTTTGAGTTGGGCCTGGATGATTTCGGCCACCGTCTTGTATTGAGGGTCAAAGGAGGTGAAGCACAAGGTGATGGAAAATCGTTGCCCCCCCTTGTCGATGATGCCGTCCTGATCGTTGTCCGTCCATCCGGCCCCGGCCAGCAGCCGCCTTGCCTGCTCCGGGTCGAAACGGTGGGGGACAATCGCAGGATTGTAAAAAACATGATCCTGGGGAAAGGGGCCGTTTATGGTCCGGCCGGTTTCGGTCATCACCTTGTCCAGGCTGGTCCGATCGATAGCCAGGGCAATGGCCTGACGCACATTTTGATGGGTAAACGGCGCTTTTTTATAGTTGATGGTCACGTAGCTGACGGATGGATGATCCACGGCCGCCATTCGTTGAACCGTGATGGAAGGAAGGTTCTTCAGGCGGATGACGGACTCGTTGGGAATTTTATCAAAATGGTCGTAACCGGTCATATGAATTTCGCCGGCTTCAAGGGCAATGGCGCGGGTTTCCGCATCGGGAATCACTTTAAGCCGGATTGTATCGAGCGTCGCTTCTCCCTGCCAAAAATGTTCATTTTTCACCAGGGTCATATACTGCGTTCGTTTCCACTCGCCGATCTTGTAAGGCCCGGTGCCGATGTAGCCGGTGACGTGTTCGCCATCGTCGGCTTTCAATACAGGATACATATGGGTGGTGGCCAACTCGTTCAAAAACAACGTGTAGGGCGCAGCCAGGTTGAATGTCAACGTATGATCGTCGATTACCTCGATGGATTGGAAGGCGTACCAGTTCGGCAGATTGTAGCGCTGGTTGTCGAAGGTGCCGTACTCGCGGTTGATCTGCTCATCGTCCTTGCCTTGTACCGCTGAATTTTGACCCGAAGGTGCATTTGGCTTCCTGCCGCCCCCGCGTGCCGGCCCTCTTTTGCGCTTTCGGGTCTGCTTATACAGCATCGATGCTTTGACTTGCTGCGCCGTCACAGGCGTTCCATCGGAAAAGAGCGCCTCTTTTCTCAAATGAAAAGTATAGCTTTTACCATCCCGGCCCTTTTTCCAGGAGTCGGCCAGCAAGGGTTGAATCTTGCCTGTGGCGTCCATTTTGACCAGGGTCTGAAAGACCAGGCAGTTGAAGCCTTTATGGGAAAAGACATCGGTGGCGCGGTAATCCTGGCTGACACCGATCACCAGTTCTTTGACGGCATCTTGCGGCTTTGAGGTGCAGGCCGCCGGCAGCATCGCAATCAGGAGCAGGACAAGTGCGCGCACAAAGGCCATTGAATTTGAGATCTGTTTTTTCATGATGCAAATCTCCACGGGGTGAAAGCATTTTTTACGAGTTCACGGCAGTAGGGGGTTCGGGGGGCTGAAAACAGTTGCCGGCAGGCGCCCTTTTCAATGATTTGACCGCTGCGCATCACCGCCACCTGATCGCACATGTAGGCAATGGCTTGAAGGTCATGGGAGATAAAGAGCATGGTGATCCGCAACTGCTGCTGAATGCGTTTGAGCAGTTGGAGGATCTGGGCCTGAACCAGGATATCCAGCGAAGAGGTGGGCTCGTCGGCCACGAGCAGCTTGGGCTGCAAGGTCAGCATACGGGCAATGACCGCGCGCTGGTTTTCGCCGCCGCTGACCTCGTGGGGGTAGCGGTTCAGCAGGTTTTCAGGCAGTTCGGCCATGCGGCAGTATCTATCAAGGATATCGCGCTCATCGCCGTTTTTGCATTTTTTGTAGTATCGCAGCGGTTCCAGAATATTGTCTTTCAATTTCATGCGCGGGTTCAGCGAGGCGTCCGGATTCTGCCAGATGATTTGACAGGCAGGCCGCAGTTTTCGCATTTTGGCCCCATTTAACCGGGTGATCTCTTTGCCGTCGATGATCACGGATCCCGATGTGGGGTCGATCAGGCGCATGATCAACATGGCCAGGGTGGTCTTGCCGCACCCGCTTTCACCGGTCAGGCCGAAAACCGTCCCTTTGGGAATCGACAGGTCGACTCCGTCAAGGGCCTTGGTGACGCTCTTTTTCACGATACCCGATACATACTCTTTTTTCAGATTGCGCACCTCTATCATGGCTGACACCCTCTTTGCTTTTCGCTCTCGGTTGAATATGAAAATAGTCGAAACGCGTCGACCAGGCGCTGCGAATAGGAATGTTGGGGGGAGTAAAAAAAGTCCTGGCTCTTTGCCGTTTCAAGGAGTTGTCCGCCATACAT
>JASFGJ010000390.1:0-4776 GCA_050123815.1 Desulfobacteraceae bacterium | reverse complement strand
TATGGCAGGTATTCTTATTTTTTCTCTTTTATTTATTTCAGGCGTGTGCGCCCAGGAAATAAAAGTGGGGACGCTGCTGTCCCACACCGGCCCACTGAAAGAGTTCGGCCCAAATGTTAAAAACGGCGCCATGCTCGCCGCCAAGCAACTTGCAGCCGCGGGCTTCAAAATCACATTGATCCATGAGGACAGCGAGACATCCGCCATACCCGCCACCAATGCGGCCAAGAAACTCGTGGAGATCGACAGGGTTGTGGCCATTATCGGTGCGTTGGCCAGTGGCGTCACGGTACCTGTAGCCGAATCCGTTACAAGCCCGAATAATGTGATTATGATCTCGCCGGCTTCCACGTCGCCGCTGTTGACGGTACTGCCTGCCGACAAGGATAAGGACTTTTTATTCCGGACGTGTCCTTCAGACGCCTTACAAGGAGTCGTCGCCGGAAAGCTGGCCGCCACTTATAATAAAACAGCCGCGGTGATGTACGTAAACAATCCCTATGGACAGGGGCTGGCCGAACAATTTAAAAAGTCCTTTGAAAAAATTGGCGGTAAGGTGGTGGCCATGGTGCCTCACGATGAAAAAGCCTCTGAATCCTACACGGCCGAATTGAAAAAAGCGCTATCCGACAAACCAGACCGCCTGTTCGCATTCAGCTATCCCGAACATGCCAAAATCTATCTGAAAGAGTCCATTGAATTTTTCAATTATCGAAAATTCTTCTTCTGTGACGGTACGAAATCCCAAGATATTGTCAAAGCCTTGGGAGGAAGCAATGTTGAAGGCCAGATGGGCACCGCTCCTGGATCGGCCGGCGGCGATCCCTATGCGATCTTTACTGCGGATTTTAAAACGGAATACGGCACGCTACCGCCGTTGCCCTTTATCACCAATGCGTACGACGGTGTGGCCGTGGTCGGACTGGCGGCCTATGCGGCAAAGGTCAAGGGCCTGCCCCTGAGTTCACAAAATATCCGTGACCATCTTCGCAAGGTGTCCAACCCGCCGGGGGAGGTGATTCTGCCCGGACAATTTCAAAAAGCCTTTGAGCTTCTGGAAAAGGGCAAAGCAATCAATTATGAGGGCGCTGCCGGCTCTGTGGATTTCGACAAAAACGGTGATGTGATTACGCCCATTGAGGTGTGGAGGTATAATAAAGGAGAGATCAAAACCGTCCGGATGGAGCATGAAGTTCCAATAGAGTGAGACATTCATCGGTGTTATAGATCCTGGGTATGTCCCAGCGGAGTAATACATACCCAGGATGATTAGAAGTGGTTTCAAAAGCTTCAATCGGGTTCAAAGTCTCCCGCTAAAAACCAGACGGGACAAAAAGGCGGAGCGTGGCGTCCAACCGCCCCGCCAAAAACCGGCGGGATAAACATCCATACAAAGAGTATTTTGAGGATTGGACGCCACGCTCCAACACAGGATTTGGACCCGAGGGGAGGTTTTGAAACCACTTCTACATCAATTTGGATACTCGTTTCTCTTCACCCAACATACCCTGAGGCCTGTAGATAAGGATGATTTCCAACAGGATGCCGATCAGTAGAAACCGAATATACGGTGACCGTGACTTCAGGGTATAGGGCAGAAAATCGGTTAAAAATGTCGTACCGATCCATATGCCCCAGATGGCGTAAGCCCCCAGAAGCGCGCCTTTGTTGTTTCCACTGCCACCTGCCATCAGCATCACCCAGATGATAAAGGTACCATACAGCGGTGTGAACACATCGGGTGATATCGCCTTGGTGTAATGGGCATACAGCGCCCCTCCGACGCCCATGACCATGGCGCCGAACACCAGCGATTGGATTTTAAATCGAAAGATATTCTTCCCGCTCATGGCTGCGGAGACTTCATCATCCCGGATCGCTCTGAGCACCCTTCCCCAGGGGCTGCGGATGGCACGTTCAATCGCCATATAGATGCCCCATAGAATCAGCAGAACGATCACAAGGTAGATGTAGTTGTAATGTTTGGGATCCACCAGGGTCTGCAGGGGCTGGGGCAGTCCCATCAGTCCTCTTGGGCCGTTGGCCAGCCAGTGCTCATTATTGAAAATCATCCGAAGCGATTCGGCAATACCGAGGGTGGTGATGGCCAGGTAATCTTCTCCAAGTCTGAGCGTAACAAGGCCAATGAGAAATGCGACCAGGCCGCACAGCAGCGCCGCTCCCAAAAGGCCGCATAAAAAAGGAAGATCCAATCCGAACAATTGGCGGACATACCGGGCATAAATCCCTGCGGGTTCTGGTGTGGTGATCATCGCCGATGCATAGGCGCCCAGGCAGAAAAACCCGGCAATGCCGATGTTGAACAGTCCGGTGTACCCCCAGTGGATGTTCAAACCCAGGCAAAACACGGCATAAATTCCGGCCATGATTCCCAGGGATACCAGGTATGCCAGGATACCGGTAAGTTCCATTACCTGCGCCCTCCAAAGATTCCTTTGGGCCGGAACAACAGAATCAGAATCATGATGACAAATGCCACCGCCAGTTTATATGTGGGCAGCAAAAAGGCGGTGGAAAGCTGCTGGGTGACACCGATGATCAACCCGCCGATCAGGGCGCCATACATATTGCCAATGGAACCCAGAATCGTGGCGGCAAACAAGGGAATGAGAAAATTCCAGCCCATGCCCGGATGGAGCTGCACATCGATGCCGTACAGGATGCCGCCGGCCGCTGCCAGTGCGCCGCCGATTCCCCAGGTCCATGCGATGATGCGTTCGGTATCGATTCCCGATACCAGAGCCAGTTCGACATTGTCGGCCGTTGCCCGCATGGCTTTGCCCATCTTTGTCTTTTGCAGAAAAAGGTGCAACGCACCGATGAGGACAAAGACCACCACCAGAATCAGAATTTGATCCGGCCTGATTTTGATGCCCAACGGCAGATCAATGGCCGGGCGCAGAGCCCCCGGCCGATAAAAAAGAAAATCAGAGCCCCAGAGGATGAGAATGATCATACGGATGATAAAAGAGGCTCCCAGTGAAGACATGGCCAAAATCACAACACCGCTGCCGGTGCGCCGCAATTTCCGGAAAAGTATCCGGTCAAGGGCAATCGCCAGTCCCGCAACGGCGAGCATGGAGACTGGAAACGCCACCACCATGCGCCACCCAAAGGAGCATGGGCCGATGGTGTTGTCCGCAATACCGGTCCAGGGCAAGACACCGGATATCACAAACAGAGCGATATAGGCCCCTGCCGTCATCAGGTCGCCGTGGGCAAAGTTGGCAAAACGGATAATGCCGTAGACCAGCGTCAGCCCGATAGCACCCAAAGCGATAATGCTGCCCAAAACAATGCCGTAGACCAGCAGTTCGGCCATTTTCAACCTCCCAAATAGAGCCGGCCCACCTCTTCATTGTTCAACAGCGCCTGGCCGGGACCATCCAGGACATTTTTCCCCATCGCCAATACATAGCCGTGGTGGGACATTTTCAAGGCCTCCCTGGCGTTCTGTTCCACGATGACAATGGCAACACCCGTTGCGTTTATCTCCAATATTTTTTCAAAAATCATGGCCACCAGGCGGGGAGCCAGCCCTGAGGAGGGCTCATCCAATAACAACACCTGGGGATCCAGCATCAACGCCCGGCCCATGGCCACCATTTGTCTTTGACCACCGGACAGCAAGCCCGCCCGTTCGGTTCGACGTTCGTACAGGATGGGAAACAGGGCATAGACCTCCTTTAGACGACTGCTGTAATCGTCTGTGCGGATAAACGCGCCCATTTCCAGATTTTCCTGGATCGTCAAGGAGGGAAACACATTTTTCACCTGCGGAACGTAACTGATGCCGCGTTGCACGATCTTGTGGGGACGAAGCCCTGTTATCGCCTTATCCGCTAAAGTGATTTTGCCCTGCCTGGGGCGCAAGAGGCCGAAGATGGTTTTCAGCAGCGTTGATTTGCCGGCACCGTTGGGCCCGATAATGGCTACAATTTCACCCGATTTTACCTGCATGCTGACACCTTGCAGGATGTCCACCTCGGTATATCCGGAAGTGATATTTTCAGCCGTTAACATCGTCACCGATATTGCCCTCCCAGATAGGCCTCCAGGACGTTTTCGTCCGACTTGATCTGTTCGGGGGTGCCTTCGGCCAATTTGCGCCCTTCGCTCATGACGATAACCGGGTTGCAAAGGTTCATCACCAGATCCATATCGTGCTCGATCAATAGAAAAGTGATTTGCCGCTCGCTGTTCAACTTTTTGATATTGTGCATCAATTTTCTCATCAAGGTCGGATTCACCCCGGCCCCCGGTTCATCCAGCAAGACCAGCCTGGGATCGGCCATCATACTGCGGGCCAGTTCCAGCAGCTTTTTCTGACCGCCGGAAAGCGAGCCGGCATACTCATCTTTAAGTTCAATGAGTTCGACAAACGCCAGTACTTCGAGCGCCTTATTGCGGATATCAGCCTCTTGCCGACGCACAACCGACGGCCGGAACCACGTATTCCAAACGTTTTCTCCGGCCTGAAAGGCCGGTATCAACATCAAGTTTTCTAAAACAGTGAGCAGGGAGAACTCCCGGGTGATCTGGAATGTGCGATAGATTCTGTTTTGGAAAATTTGGTGGGGCCGCAAGCCATCAATACGACGATCCTGGAAAATGATCTCTCCGCCATCGGGACGATAAAAGCCGGTGACAAGATTGAACAGCGTTGTTTTTCCCGCGCCATTGGGTCCGATAAGACCCGTGATAGAGCCCGGATTTACAACCAATGAACAATTGTCCACGGCTTGAAGACCGCCA
>JASFGJ010000389.1:0-4801 GCA_050123815.1 Desulfobacteraceae bacterium | reverse complement strand
ATGGCGGTATTGATTTGAAGATTACCCCAAACCGACCGCCGGCCGCTGCCGGATGGCGCAGCTAAGGGACATATATGACGCAAGAATCCTTATTTCCGGACATGGAAAACCGATCCATGCCATCGACCAGTGACCCCAAAAAGGGGATTGAATATGCCGAAGTACTCAATCCGTCACAGCTTGAAGCAGTCACACACGGCACCGGCCCATTGCTGGTTATCGCCGGCGCCGGCAGCGGAAAAACAAGAACGCTCACCTATCGTGTTGCTCGCCTCGTAGAAGAGGGTGTGCCTCCCGAAACCATTCTGCTGCTTTCGTTTACACGCAAAGCCTCTCAAGAGATGGTCAAACGGGCCACACAGCTCTTGGATCGCCGTTGCCAGAAAGTCGCGGGCGGAACTTTTCACTCGTTCGCGCATCGCATTCTGCGTCGCTACCACGACAGTATCGGCTTCAGTAAAAACTTTTCCATTCTTGACCGATCGGACTCGGAAGACCTGATCGGGCTGATACGCAAAGAGATATTCCCGGCTGAGCAATCCCGTGATTTGCCGCGCAAATCAACCCTGGCCACAATTTTCAGCAGATCAATAAACAAAGGTTTGCCACTGGAGGAGATTCTTTATGAAGATTATCCGCATTTCGGACACCAATGCGATATGATCGCCAACCTTCATGAGGTTTATCAACGGCGCAAGCGCGAGCATCACTTTTGCGATTATGACGACCTGCTGACCTATTTGCACCAGTTGCTTGAAGGCAGCGCTGACATCCGCGATCGTTTGGCCGCAGCCTATCAATATATCCTGGTCGATGAGTACCAGGACACCAATCTGATCCAGTCCGATATCATCTCGCTGCTGGCGGGCCGGCATCAAAATGTGATGGTTGTGGGAGATGATTCTCAAAGCATCTATGCTTTCCGCGGCGCCAATTTTAAAAATATCATTACCTTCCCCGATCGTTTTCCAGGAACGCGCATCATCAAGCTCGAACAAAATTATCGCAGCCTTCAGCCAATTCTGGACCTGACCAACACCATAATTGAAGAAGCTGAAGAAAAGTATGCCAAACGCTTGTTCACCAAACGAGGTGGAGGACGAATGCCGACGCTGATCGCCACAGCGACGGAAAATGCTCAATCTCAGTATGTCGCTCAGGAGATCGGTCGTTTGATCGGTCAGGGGGTCGCAGCGGACGACATCGCCGTGCTCTTCCGGGCCAGCTTCCATTCCTTTGATCTTGAGCTTGAACTGACACGCACCGGGATTGAGTTTGTTAAATTTGGAGGATTCAAGTTCACCGAATCCGCTCATATCAAGGATGTCCTGGCCCATCTAAAAATCATCTGCACTCCCAAAGACAGATTGAGTTGGTACCGCATCCTGATGCTGGTAGAGCGTGTCGGCCCAAAGACGGCGCAACGGATTTACGAAGCCGTCAGCGAGCAAAACAGCGGTGCCGCCGGCTTGTTGGACCTGCCGCTAAAGCTAAAAAACAATGCCGGTCTTGACCGCGTTAAAGCGTTGATCGCCAATCTTTCAGTGGCACCGGCATCCATTCAGCAGTTGGGCGAGCTTGTTGTGGACTATTATCTGCCCTGCCTGAAGCAACGCTACGATGACCATCCGCGTCGCGTGCGAGACCTCCAGCAATTGCTGGCTATCATGGACCGTTACGACGACCTGGAACAGTTTTTGACAGATATGGCGCTTGAACCCCCCAATACCAGCATCGACGGCCGTTTGGCCGGAGTGCCCGAACAGGAGCGTCGTCTGACGCTTTCAACGATTCATTCGGCAAAAGGTCTTGAATGGCATACGGTCTTTGTCATCTGGGCTCTGGATGGACGCTTTCCATCACACCATTCCATAGACAAACCCGAAGCGCTCGAAGAGGAACGCCGCTTGTTCTATGTCGCCACAACAAGGGCAAAAGAGAATCTGCACATCCTATATCCGTCGCAAGTTTATGATCGAATGACCCAGACCGTGCTCTATCGGCCGTCACGATTTGTGGAAGAGATACCGGACCACTTATTGGACAGACAGTTTTTTGATCCCTCGAATGATTTCTGAAGATTCTCTGCCATTGTTTCTTTTTTTTTGCCATCGACGACTCACCGTGCTAACAAAATCCTAACAATTGGGGCGGACCGAGACAATTTCCACCATTTGCTGCGAATTTGCGATCACCATAGGCTGAATGATGGGCGTCGAGTACGGTATACTGATCATTGGATTCATTTTCGGATTTTATATGGCCTGGAACATCGGCGCCAATGATGTCGCCAATTCCATGGCATCGGCGGTTGGCGCCAAGGCGATCACGATTCGTCAGGCAATCTTTATCGCCGCGATTCTGAACGTTGTGGGCGCCACGTTTATCGGTTCTCACGTGACCAATACCATTCGCAAGGGCATTGTCTCAACCGAGGTTTTGACGGATCCGCATCTTGCGCTTGTGGGAGCCCTTTCGGCCCTGCTGGCCGCGGCGTTATGGGTCTCATTTGCAACCTGGAAATCCTTGCCGGTATCCACCACTCACTCCATCGTTGGCGCCATGGTCGGCTTCGGCATCATGGCAGGCGGGTGGAACGTGATTAACTGGCCAAAACTTGCGGCAGTCGTCATGAGTTGGGTGATCTCTCCTCTTTTTAGCCTGATCATCGCCTTTTTTGTTTTCAAAGCGATTGTCCGGTTCATCCTGGCCCGTCACCAAGCATTCGAGGCGGCAATCCGTCTTTCTCCCTGGTTCATCGGCAGCGCCTGTTTTGTAGTGATGCTGTCCTTTCTTTTTAAGACCCCTTTGGGGAAAAAACTCGCTGTAGGCACACCCGGCGCGTTATTGATTGCAGTTATCGCTGCAGCGCTTCTGGGATTTGCCGGCAGACAGCTGATTCGCCGGTTGGCAAAACGTAAGGCGCTTAACAATACAGAGGAGATCTTTCGTCGTATCCAGATCGGAACCTCATGTTATGTTGCCCTGGCTCAAGGCGCCAACGATGTTGCCAATGCCATCGGTCCGCTGGCCGTCATCTATTTTTTAGTGAAAACCGGCGGTGTCGGCGCCACCGTACCGGTTCCAATCTTTTTGCTGCTGTTCGGAGGCATCGGCATCGCCTGCGGCATTTGGATGGCAGGATATCGTGTCATGACCACTATGGGCACCAAAATCACAACCTTGACAAACACACGCGGTTTCTGCGTCGATTTTTCCGCTGCCACCACGGTGTTGCTGGCCTCAAAGATGGGATTGCCGGTCTCGACGACCCATGCAGCCGTGGGCGGGGTGCTGGGTGTTGGCCTGGCACGCGGCATCGATGCCGTCAATTTTCGGATTGTGCTCCAAATTATGCTCTATTGGGTATTGACCGTCCCAGCGGCCGCCATTACCAGCATGATCCTGTTTGTTGTTATTCGCTCCATCACCAACTAAGGAGAATACCATGCGTCTTCCATTTCTATCCATCTTTATGACATCTCCCTTCAAGGGCATCCAGGAACATGCCGAGATCGTTAAAGAGTGCGCCTGGGCTTTCCAGCAAGCCATGGAGTGCTATGTAAGCAATAAATGTCAGACATTTGAAGAGTTAAGAAAGGAAGTCACAAAACTGGAAAGCGAGGCCGATGCCATCAAACGACGTATTCGCGGCCATCTGCCCATCGGCACTCTGATGCCGGTCAGCAAGTTTCAACTTTTCCGGTATTTACGGGAGCAAGACGGCGTATTGGATGCTGTCGAAGACGCCCTTGATTGGGTCTCCTATCGGACTCGACCGGGTATCCCGGCAGAATTGGAGAAGGATTTTTTCCTTCTAATCGATGCGGTTGTCGAACCAATCGAAGAGTTGAGCAAAATGGTGATAGAGGCCAGGGCCTATTTTCAAACGTATAATGAAAACCAACGCAAGCTGGTCAAAAACATCATCCGTAATCTGCACCGCTTTGAACATCATGCGGACAAATGCGAAGATGAGTTCAAACGCAAGGTATTCCATGTTGAACCGGATGCGACATCGGTCTTCCACATGATCCGACTGGCCGAGTTTGTCGGGTCCATTGCCGATCATGCAGAAAATGCCGGCGATATGATGCGCGCAATGCTATCCAAGTAGGATCAATTTCTAATCAAAGAATGCATACTTGCAAAAAATGAGAAAAAACAGAAGCGCAATTGCAAAGGCAATATAGGCTTTCCAATCTGTTATGCGCCGGGCCATACCATGCCTGCTCACCTTGCCCAGACGGGCCTTGCAGTAAGGGCATACGTCGGCATCTAAAGGTACATAGGTATAACATTCATGGCATTTTTTTGTCACATGAGATGGGCCGTCATCGGTCGAAGGTAGTTTTGCCATGCATCCTCCCGCACGCAGTCAATACACGAATTGTGTGCTACTGCTGCACCCTTTCTTGATTAATGTCGATCTTGCTGCGCGCTCTTAGATCGGCGATCCATTGCTGAAAAACCGCTTGTTTTCTTTGCGTCACAAGACGCTGCCGGGTAGATTTCAGCTCTTTGACAAAATTTTCGCGCGGCGGCAGTTTGCGCTCTTTCAGACGCAGCACATACCAGCCTTGCCGCCCTTCAACAACCTGATCGGATAGAGGCTGATCCGTCGACAACTCAAATGCGACAGCACTAATTCGCGGCTCATAACCTATCTTTCCAGTGCCACCGGTTCGCTTGAAGAATCCCGTTTCATTGACTTGCAGAGCAGCGCGCCGGCTTGCTTCCGCCATGGGTGTATCTTTTTTGATATCCGCCAGCATCGCTTCTGCATCCGCCTTTGCACGGT
>JASFGJ010000388.1:0-4814 GCA_050123815.1 Desulfobacteraceae bacterium | reverse complement strand
GGAGGCGCTGCAAAAGGGGCTGCGCGGTCTTGAAATCGGCCGTCATGGTCTGGGGGCCGACGGCAAGGGGCGTCAGGATGTGGATGGGGTGTTTCCGACAAACGACGAGATCGAGCAAAAACTGACGACACCCAATTCCCAGCGCATCTTTTACCTGAGATATGCCTTGCAAGCCGGAATGAACCTCGATGAGATCCATCAGTTGACCGGGATCGATCCGTGGTTCCTGTTCCAGATCAAGCAAATCGTCGATCTGGAGGCCGGGCTGCGCGAACAGGGTCGGGAGTGTCGTCCGCTTCCAGCGGCCGGCGGGGGCGTATCTGTGTTGAATATCTCCGATGATGACCTGCTGCAGGCCAAATCATGGGGGTTTTCGGATATCCAGTTGGCGCACCTGCTGGGGGTTGATGCCGATACGGTGGCGGCGGATCGAAAAAGACGCGGCATCCGTCCGGTCTATAAGTTGGTGGATACCTGCGCCGCTGAATTTCGGGCATCGACACCCTACTACTATTCGACCTATGAGTTGGAGTGCGAAGCGCGGGTTTCCGAGCGCAAGAAGGTCATGATTCTGGGCGGCGGCCCCAACCGCATCGGCCAGGGGATCGAATTCGACTATTGCTGTGTCCATGCATCCTTCGCTCTGGCCGAGGAGCATGTCGAAAGCATCATGGTCAACTCCAATCCGGAAACGGTTTCCACCGATTACGATACCTCGGACAAACTCTACTTCGAGCCGTTGACCAAAGAGGATGTGCTGCACATCGTCGAAAAGGAGCAGCCCGATGGCGTGATCGTTCAATTCGGCGGCCAAACCCCTTTGAATCTGGCCACGCCTCTGGCGCAAGCGGGGGTACCCATATTGGGCACCCACCCGGACAGCATCGACCGTGCGGAGGATCGTGAGCAATTTCAAGCCATGTTGCGCAAACTGGGCCTGGTGCAACCGGCCAATGGAATTGCCATGGGGGTCGAAGAAGCGTGCCGGGTGGCGGATGATATCGGCTATCCGGTCATTGTACGGCCCTCATTTGTACTGGGCGGCCGGGCCATGAAAATCGTTTACAACCAGGATGAGCTCGAAAATTTTACGCGTCTGGCAATGCTGGCGTCACCGGACCATCCGGTGTTGATCGATAAGTTTTTGGAAAACGCAGTGGAGGTGGACGTCGATGCCATTTGCGATGGGCGGATGACGGTAATCGGCGGTATCATGGAGCATATCGAGGCCGCCGGCGTCCATTCGGGGGATTCGGCATGTGTTCTGCCGCCTTACAGCATCGATGATGAACTGATTGCGGAGATCACCCAGGCCACCAAAGCCATGGCGGCCGAGTTGAATGTTATCGGTCTGATGAATGTGCAATATGCCATCAGGCAGGGGCGGCTTTATGTCATAGAGGTCAATCCACGGGCGTCCAGGACGGTCCCGTTTGTCAGCAAAGCCACAGGGGTTCCCCTGGCGAAGCTGGCCACGAAGATAATGTTGGGCCGCAGTTTGAAAGATTTGGGTTTCACCCGTGAGATTTCTCCGCCGCACTTGTCAGTCAAAGAGGCGGTTCTGCCGTTTGACCGTTTTCCGGACGTGGACACCCTTTTGGGGCCCGAGATGAAATCAACCGGAGAGGTGATGGGGCTGGGGATTGATTTTGGTTCTGCCTATGCAAAGGCACAGCTGGGTGCCGGCCAGAAATTGCCGCTGGAGGGAACCGTGTTCATCAGTGTGATGGATTCGGACAAGCCCGCGGTCGTGCCGGTTGCCCGGGAGTTTGAATCGCTGGGTTTTCAGATATTGGCCACCGGCGGGACATGCAGCTATTTACTGGATCACGGTGTACGGGCACAGCATATCAACAAGCTTGATCAGGGCCGACCGCATGTCGAGGATGCCATTAAAAATGGCGAGATCCATCTGGTTATCAATACCGGCACGGGAGATACCACACGCCGGGATGGTTATGTGATTCGGCGCGCAGCCCTTAAATTCAACGTTTCCTATGTCACCACCGCTGCCGGCGCCATGGCCATCAGCAAGGCTGTGGCCGCCCTAAAATCCAGTGCCCTGACCGTCCAACCGCTGCAGGACTATCACCAATTGGCGACAGAGCCCCCGGACCGGGCCGCCGGATAGCAACGGAGGCAGCTGCAGCAATCCTATCAAGGAGCAAATGTTTTATGACCCATCTAACTCAATCCATCGCTGATGCACAATTTAACGATCATCCCCGCGAATCTTGCGGCATCTTTGGCGTACACGGACACCCCGAGGCGGCCAAATTGTGCTATTTCGGCGCATACGCGCTACAGCATCGCGGCCAGGAGAGTGCCGGCATCGCTGTGGCCGAAGATGACATGGTGAATAATTACAAGGCGATGGGGCTGGTTTCCGATGTGTTCGATATGGAAAGATTGGACAAGCTCAAGGGCACCAGCGGCATCGGGCACGTGCGCTACTCCACGACCGGCAGTTCGGTTTTAAGCAATGCGCAGCCGTTTGTTGTCCGTCACCATCAAAAATCCTATGCTGTGGGGCACAACGGCAACCTGGTCAACGCGCACCAGCTTAAAGCTGAACTGGAGGACAGCGGTTCGATCTTCCAGTCCACCATGGACAGCGAAATTTTTCTGCACCTGTTCGTTCGCAACCTGAAAAAGGGCTTTGAACAGGCGCTGCTCGAGGCGGCGACACGGATCGAGGGGGCGTACTCGATGGTGATGCTCACCAGCAGGGGCGAAGTGATCGGTATCAGAGATCCAAATGGGTTCAGGCCTTTATGCCTTGGAAAGCTTAACGGGACTTGGGTGCTGGCCTCGGAAACATGTGCGCTTGATCTGGTCCAGGCGGAATTTATCAGGGAAATCGATCCGGGAGAGATCGTCATCATCGATGACAAAGGCCCGCGCAGCCTGCACATACCGGCGGCAACGCACCAATCCTTTTGCATCTTTGAATTTATCTATTTTGCCCGGCCCGACAGCACCTTTATGGGGCGAAACGTCTATGAGATCCGCAAAGCGCACGGCCGGCGCCTGGCCGAGGAGGCCCCGGTATCTGCCGACCTGGTGATGCCTTTTCCCGATTCCGGGACCTATGCTGCGCTGGGATACTCGGAAGCTTCCGGCATCCCGTTCGAGTTGGGGATGATTCGAAATCACTATGTCGGTCGGACCTTCATTCAGCCGACCCAGAGCATGCGGGACTTCGGCGTCCGTGTAAAATTGAATCCCATCAAGGAGCTGTTGAAGGGGAAAGATATTATTATTATTGAAGATTCCATTATCCGCGGAACGACGGCCAAAACACGTGTCAGGACCTTGCGTCAGCTGGGTGTCAAACGCGTCCACTTGCGAGTGGCGGGGCCGCCGCATCGCCACCCCTGCCACTACGGCATTGACTTTTCCACTGTCGGGGAGCTTATCGCCGCCCGGATGTCTGTCGAGGAACTCGGGAAATTCCTGGGGTTGGATTCGTTTCACTATCTAAGTTTGGAAGGATTACTTGAGGCAACCGGTGTTCAAGATCCGGCAAGTCGATTTTGCAAAGCGTGTTTCGACGGATGCTATCCCGTCGAATTCGACAATCAACTATCCAAGCATTGCCTTGAGAATGGATAGCATTTTTACTTTGCGCTTGCCTTTTTGATTGGACCCCGCGTAGAATACATTGTGTTGCCGTGGGCTTGAGCAATGTTGGAGGCATCGAATGATCGAGTCGAAATATCTGAAAGAGAACATCGAAAACATTCAGCGTTTGATGAGCATCGAGGCGCTGAGGCATTTTGAAACCCGGAATCTAGGCAAACTGCTGCGGTTGAGCAAAATCCGTCAGTACGAAGATGGTGAGCAGATCATTCAAGAAGGGGATATGGATCCCTGGCTCTATTTCCTGCTATCGGGAAATATTCGTATTTCAAAAGCGGGCGAAGACATCGGTACTATCAGCAAAAAGGGCGAGATTTTTGGAGAGATGCGCATTGTCGACGATCAGAGCCGATCTGCTTCGGTACATGCCGTGGGTCAAACCGTCTGTCTGGCCGTTGACACGTCTGCAGGCAATCGTCTGACGACCTCGGAAGAAAAAGATGAACGTCTCGATTTTCTGCTTCTGCTGTATCGGATTTTCGCCGAGTATATGACGGCCCGTCTGCGGTTGACCAACGAGGAATTGGTTCGCGCCAAGCGAGACGCAAAGCGTGGCGATGCTTCGGTTGAGGCGACCGCTGCCAAGCCGTCATCTCCCAAACGCCATATCGAAACCATCTGATGCGCAAGACCGTTGCGTTTGCGCGAGATCGGGCAAACGTCTTTTTTCACATCTTGACACAGTGCAACCTGAAATGCGGCCACTGCTATATCAATCCAAAGCAACACGGCAGCCGGCACTTATCCCTCCGCCGGATTCAGTCATGGCTGCAGGTGCTGATCCGACGAAGTCCGGAAGCCAATCTTGTATTGCTGGGAGGGGAGCCGACGCTGCACCCGGATCTCGCCCAGGCAGTGAAGGCCGCCCGGACGATGGGGTACGCCTCCATTACCATTGATACCAATGGCTATCTTTTCAACGATATTTTGGAACGTGTCACCACTCAGGATGTGGATTTCTTCAGTTTCAGCCTTGACGGCCCCACCGCAGCAATTAATGATGCCATACGCGGGTCCGGCTGTTTTCAAAATTGCACCGCAGGGCTTCAACGCGCCAAGACCAAAGGCTTCGGCATCAGTCTGATTTATACCGTCAGCAACCGGAACCTGACTGATCTGGAACAAATGGTTCCGCTGTTGGCCGATTGGGGAGTCGATCATTTCTTCATTCA
>JASFGJ010000387.1:0-4830 GCA_050123815.1 Desulfobacteraceae bacterium | reverse complement strand
CCGCAATGTCTGTGGTAATTGCCTTGATTGGACTTGGCGCCTGGGCTTACCGCTTCTTTGACGCTGGGCCATCCCCAAACACTTCGGAGAGTGCCGCCACCTCCGAACCGTTGCCGATGACCAAACTGGAGCAGGCAGCCGCTCCAACGGATAATGGTGAAAGTGCCCCAGCGCCGCAGGCACATGCTGCAGCAGAATCGCAAATCCCTCTGGATTCTCCTTTCACCTCGATCCGTCACGATCTGGAAAATGCCAGAGAACAGCTGACTGCCAAGAAGAAAGAGCTGCAGGATCTGAAAACGTATTATCAAAAAGGGATTCTTGAAGAACAGTCAAAAATCACTGCCACAGCGGCATCGGCGAAACTTACAGATTACCAGGCCGCTATGAAAAACGGCCAGGTTGAATTGGCCTTGCGCTCGGTTCAGCGGCGAATGACCTATCTGAAAAAGCTGGATACGCCGTTGTATCAGATCGATGCCGCGCTGGAGGAGCTTCTCTATTGGCAAAGACGCACTCAGCTGTTTGAGTTGCTGAGCAATGGAATCAGCGGGCTGCCTGTTTCCGAATTTACGCAAGAGGTCGAACGGATCATACAGCAGCATCTTGAAAAAAGTCAGAAGCTGTCCATCGAAAATATCAAGGTTTCCATACCCAAACTGGCAGCCATCTGGAAAGAGCTCACAAACAAAAAAGTCGACAGGCGTGATGTTGCCACCCGGAAAACCCTGCCCGACAAAAAAGACCTGGCTATCGGCAAAGAGATCTGCTCCGGGAATTACGAACATCTTTACCTGTTGACCAGCATCACGGATGAGACTGCCGCCTGTCTTATCCGCTGGACCGGAAAAGACCTCTATTTGAACGGACTGACGCACATGTCACCTGCAGCAGCTCAATCGCTGGCCCAATGGCCGGGGGAGCGATTAAGCTTGAATGGCATCAGATCGCTATCTGCCGAATCTGCAAAATACCTGTCGCAATGGCCCGGCAAATGGCTTTCATTAAACGGTCTGACGCGCCTGTCAAACGAAGCGACAGCCCATATGGCCCAATGGCAGGGAGAGCAGTTGGAAATGGTCGGTCTCAATTCCATCGGCCGCTGGGAAAACTATGTGACGCGACTCTATCTTTCCGAAGAATTGCGAAGAAAGCTAGAAATGCAATAGGGAGGCATTTAAATGATGATCAAACGATTGGTCCCTATGCTCATTGTGCTAACGCTGTGTCATGGCGCGATGCCATCTTTCACTCCGGCTTCCCAGATGCCAGCCGCAACCAAAGCAGAGCAACTGAAACAAAAGGTTGCGGATATCACTTTGTTACAACAACAACTCCAGGACCGCAGCAAAAAGGCTGAGTATATTCTCAATGAATTGTTGGTTCAACGAAATGATATCGTGTCGGAGATTCGGATTATAGTCAGAAGCCTGAACATCCAGTCCCTTGAGCAAGCGCGCAAACATCAACGAATTCACTATAACATTGAGTTGCTGCGGCTATTGGTCGCCTATATCGATGAATTTGATGCAAAATTGCATCTGTATAGGACTGGTTTCGACAAACTCACCTACCTGCATCAGTTGGCCAACGACGACATCCTTATGGTATCCACGCTAAGCGACTTCCAGATTGACGCCTTGACCACACAAATCTCCTTGGTTATTAACCGGTACATGCCTGAAGCACATACCATTCAAATTGATCCGCGACATGTTCTCAAAGCATCCGATCAAAGCGTTTGGGAGGCGATACTCAAAGGTAAGTATTAGCTTCGCCAGTTTAAAGTTTAAAGTGCAAAGTTTAAAGCTAATGTATCTTGTCTATTATAAAAAGGCTGAACCGGTGCAGAATGTGATAGGAACCCCAATTAGGCCGTGTTCATTTGCTTTATTATAATCGGTCCCAATCCTCAACTTTAAACTGTAAACTTTACACTTTAAACTTTCCCTTCCTTCGACATAGCCTCTAAAATATAATCTTCTTTAATTACGGATCCTAAGCCAAAACACCCACCATTATTGAAGATTCGGTGGGGCCTTGGTAGTCAAGCCGCTCGATTTGAGACAGACCCGCCTTTTCCATCATATGTCGAATCTGCGATTCCGAATAGGATTGGCCGCTGTCGGTTCCCAAAAGCATGTTCAGTGCGAAAAGCGCCGGAAACATCGGCCCATCCATGGTGTCCGTCAGTATAAAATCGTGAATGATCATCATCCCGCCGCTTTCCATCACGGCGGCGGCCTTGGCGATCAGCTGCCGGCATCTGTCCGGCCCCTCCGCATGCAGAATATGCGACAACCACACCACGTCGAAGCGTCCCGCCAAAGCATCTTTGGTATAATCTCCAGCCACAAACTGGATGCGCTCTGAAAGCCCGTGCCGATCGATAATCCTTTTTGCAAAGGGTTGCGTGCTTGGCAGATCGAACACAACGGCTTCGAGCTGCGGATTGTGATGACAAAAATGAATGGCATAGGTCCCCGGTCCACCGCCCAAGTCCAAGAGTTTTCGACGACCGGCCAGGTTGACGTGCTGGACAATCTGCGGTGCCTGTTGCGACGCCTGATTATACATGCCAAGCAGAAACGCTTCCCGGCGCCGGTCATCATGGTCACCGGCGCCCGAACGAATCGGCTTGCCCGTCTTTACGGACGCGTCCAGTTGCGACCAGGAAGCGACAAGGTAATGATGGTGCATTATCATGTGCCCGATATAGCGATCGGATTCACGGTTTAAAAACAGTGCGGCAGCATCGGTTACATGGTAGCTTTTCCCACGCTTATCAAGAAGGTGCATTGCCGCCAGGGCGTCGAGAAGCTTTTGCAGGCCTCTCATATCGGCCTTTAATTCAGCGGCCATCTGTGCAGCTGTTTTTGGGGCCCTGCTGAGAATCGAAAAAATGTCCAATTTGACGCCGGCATGCAAAGTGCACGCTTGCCAGTAGCTGCCTGATACTTGAAGCAGCGTTCCCGGATTCCAGGCGAGGGAGTTCATGGGGCCTCCTTATTTTATACACTACCCGATCTTGGGCATGAGCGTCCATTTTATGATGGATTTGCCGGTACGCGGATCCGCATCGATGCAGACGATGCCACTGTTCTGCATTTGAAAAATCGACGGCTGCTCTTGTCCGGTAACGAGAAACGCAATCATTTTTTCCATAAACGGCAGGTGCCCAACCAGCATCAGGTCTTCATCCAAAGCCAAAGAACCGGCAAATGACGCGACATCGTCCAGGGGGGCAATTCCTGCCATTACTTGCATGCCGTTTTGGGGTTTAAGTGCATCTGCGAAAATTTCCGCCGTCTGTTGAGCTCTGAGTTTTCCGCTGTGGGCCACCTTGGATACCGGCACTTTATAATCAGCGGCAACCCCGGCAATGAGAGCGGTTTGTTCCCGCCCCATATCCGACAGGCCCTTTAGCGGATCTTGATCTTTTGAATGACATTGACCATGCTGTACCAGATAAAGTGCCATCTCACACCTCCTTTTAGTTTGCAAAGAATACCAGCCAAGCCTCTCCCATCGCAAGTGCCGTTTGGATCAATGCATATGTTTTACACGGTCCTGTCACCTGCAATTCCTTGACCAAACATATCACTTGCACAGTCGAGCGTTCGATCCTATATTGTCACATTGACCACAAAAGCAACCAGACGAGAAAGGCTCTTCATGGCCGGTACATCCAAAACAATCAAAGGTTATGTTAAAACAGAAAACATGATTCTGTTCCTGTTTATCGCCATCGGCATCGGCTTTCTTGGCGGTGTCGTGTTCAGCGCATGGCGTTCCAGCGGTGACATGCCGGTTCCCGCAGAATCGAACCAGCGAGCCATGGCCAAACCTCCGATGTCCATGGAGCAGCGCCAAAAGCTCGATGCATTGCTTAAGGCAACTCAAACCACCCCCGACAACGTCCAGGTCTGGACACAATTGGGACATTTCTATTTCGACAGCGGCGAGCCCGACAAAGCCATTGACGCTTATGTTAAATCGCTTGAACTGGATTCCACCAAACCCGAAATCTGGATCGACCTGGGTGTGATGTACCGCCGGGCGGGGGATCCCAAAAAAGCGATCCAATCCTTTGAAAAGGCACTCTTTCTCAACCAGCAGCATGAAGTCGCCCTGTTCAACTTGGGAGTGGTTCAAATGCATGACCTGAAAGATGCCAAAGCGGCGCTTTCATCATGGGAACGATTGGTCAAAATCAATCCTCAGGCCAAAACACCCAGCGGTCAGTTGGTTAAATCACTGCTTGCCGAACTGAAAAAGAACAACCCGGTATAGATCATATGCAAAACAACGAATCCCCCATGCCGGTAAAGGTGAACCAGCGCAGAGTTGTTCACACAGGCAGAGTCTTCGACTTCACGGTCGAAAATGTGACATTCGCCGACGGTTTGACGCTTGATCTTGAGGTTATTCGACATCCCGGGGCGTCAGCTATCGTCGCATTGACCAATGACCGTCAGGTTTTGATGTTGCGTCAGTACAGGCATGCCATCGGCGACTATATATGGGAAATACCGGCAGGAACATTCAGCGGTCGAGAAGAACCCCTTGCCTGCGCCCGTCGGGAGTTGATTGAGGAGACAGGATATCGGGCCGGCTCGTGGGAGCCAATGGGGGCTGTCACGCCTCTGGCGGGCTACTCTGACGAGAGGATCCATCTCTATTTGGCGCGCGAGTTGGCGCCGGCCGAGCAGAACCTCGATCCGGACGAAATCCTTGAAGTTCACCGCGTACCGCTTGACAACGTCTCACGCATGATAGCCAACGGCCAGATTGAAGACGCCAAAACCATTGCAGGGCTGTTCCGCACGT
>JASFGJ010000386.1:0-4846 GCA_050123815.1 Desulfobacteraceae bacterium | reverse complement strand
GGCGGCGGCAGTGCGAAAAGTAATCTCGGCACATGGCAACCCGCCGGCAATCAACGCATCAGCTAGCCGATCACTATGGCCGGCATCTTGGATCGCAACGACAGGTATAAGTTTCATCTGCGTAATTTTATCTAATGTATTTTGCATCATCACCTCATAAGGTCATTGTGTTAAGGGGCAGCCCAGCCGTTGTGAAATTTTGCGGGCTGTTCCCATGACCAGATTTTTCATGGACCGCTTTGCAGCATCGAGCGTCACTCGAACGGCTGGGGCCGATACGCTGATAGCCGCAATAACCTCGCCATCCATATTATTAATTGGTGCCGCCACACAGCGGACCCCTTCGCTATGCTCCTCATTGTCCAGGGCGTAGCCTGCCTTTCTCACCCCATCCAGATGGGATTTGAACAGTTCAATTTCCGTTATGGTGTGCGCGGTGCGTGAGGGCAGGCCTTTTTGTTCGATAATGCGATCGATCTCTAATGCCGGCAAACCGGCCATAAGGACTTTGCCCACCGCTGTGCAGTGCAGCGGCGCTCGATAGCCCAGTTTGGACGACATGTGCAGACCCTCACGGTAAAGCTGGATTTTATCAATATACAAGGCCTCGTCGTTGTCCAGCACAACCAGATGGGTGATCTCATTGGCTTTCTGGGCCAATTCAAGAAGATAGGGCCGCACCTCTTTGCGTAGATCGATCTGGTCCAACAATTGATTGCCTAAAACGGCCAATTTGAAGCCCAGTTTGTATTTGCGATCCATAGGGTCCTGCTGAACATAATCGAAATAGGCCAGTGAAGAGATCAATCGATGGGTTGTCCCTTTGGGTAGATTGACCATCGCTGCCAGTTCGCCGAGACTAAGCCCTTGTGGAGCATCGCTAAGATTTTCCAACAACTGGTTAACCCGTTCAATGGTTTGGACCAGATTCGCCGGCGGTTTGGCATCCTTGTGCCGTTTGATGCGCTGGTTCATTTTTTTAGATAGTTCTGAGATGGTTTGGATGTTTCGTATTAAGAAACGATATTTCTTTATAAGATATGATTTCCTACCATTCGGGAAACATTGTGTCAAGGGAATTTTAAACGTTTACGAAGTTTTATTAGTCATAAGAAACATCAACCGGTCGGTTTTCATGATACGACTTGATGGCATCCAGACCCATTAAGACCGATATCTTGCCATCAAGGCCGCCAACCGAAGGTTCCCGGTCTTCCATCAGGCATTGGATGAAGTCCTGCGCTTCAGCGATATAAGATTCGCGATAGCGGTCCAGGAAAAAGAAGTATGGCAGATCCATACTGATCTGTTGATCTGAATAGCAAACAGCGCTATTTTGACTGGGGTTGCCTACAACCACGCATCCCTCGGAGCCAAAGATCTCAATCCGCTGGTCATAACCGGAAACCGAGCGTCGGCTGTTGTCGATGGTGCACAGGGCACCGCTTTGATATGTCAGGGTTGTAACGGCGGTGTCGATATCTCCGGCTTGTCCGATGGCCGGATCCACCAGACAGGTTCCGCATGCAAAGATGCGTTTTACTTCTTCATCCAGTAAAAATCGGCACATGTCGAAATCGTGGATGGCCATATCCAGAAAGAGCCCTCCCGAAACTTTCACGTATTCGATGGGTGGCGGTTCGGGATCCCGGCTGGTGATGCGCACGATCTCGGGTGCGCCGATGCGGCCCTCGGCCACCAGATCCCGCGCCCGTTTGAAGTTGGGGTCGAAACGGCGGTTGAATCCCACCTGCAGTTTGACCCCGGCCTGATCGATGGGTTTTTCACAGAAGATGTGTTTGCCTGCCGCTGCTGCCTGCTGAATAAAATCAGCATGGG
The DNA here is from genome assembly GCA_050123815.1 of Desulfobacteraceae bacterium. Classification (GTDB taxonomy): domain Bacteria; phylum Desulfobacterota; class Desulfobacteria; order Desulfobacterales; family Desulfosarcinaceae; genus JARRKU01. The sequence continues at coordinate 3,007 of JASFGJ010000386.1, read as the reverse complement.
TATCGGTGGAGGAGCAGATAAAAACCGCATCGATATCGGGATTGTCCAGGATAAGGCGATGGTCAGTATAATGAGACTCTATGCCGAGCTGCTCTGCACATGATGCGGCAGCATCAGCTATCGCATCGGCGATGGCAACCAGGTTCGCCTGTGGAACGCACGATATGAGTGTTTCAGCATGCAGCCGTCCAATACGCCCGGCACCGATAACGCCGACATTAATCTTGGTTTGCATCGTGGTTTCCTTTCTTCATAGCGTTACGCCGTCTTTGAATATGGCAATTTGGCGCGCATTGAAGCGCTCATTTTTGGTACGTAATTTGCCGGAAGCAATCCGAAGAATTTTCTCGAAAAATTCTTCAACCAGCGTTTCCATAGTCTCCCCGGAAAGCAAACGGCCGGCGTCAAAATCGATCCAAATTTTCTTTTTCACGGCCATGGCTGAATTGGAGGCGATTTTTATCGTCGGTACAGGACCACCAAAGGGTGTCCCCCGGCCGGTGGTGAACAGGACGAGTTGGGCGCCGGCGGCTGCCAGCGCGGTGGTCGACACCATATCATTGCCCGGGCCGTTTAGAAGCATCAAACCGTGACCCGAGATTTGTCGGCCGTAAGCAAACACATCCATCACCGGGCTGCGGCCGCCTTTGCGGATACAGCCCAAGGATTTCTCCTCCAGGGTGGTGATGCCGCCCTGCTTGTTGCCCGGAGAGGGATTTTCGTAAATCGGCTGGCTGTGTCGTAAGAAGTAGTCTTTGAAGTCGTTGATCAAGCGGACAATCTTATGAAACGTTGCCTCGTCTTTGGCGCGATTCATTAAAATGGTCTCAGCACCGAACATCTCGGGCACCTCGGTCAAAACAGCGCTGCCGCCCTCGGCGATAATGCCATCGGAGATCTCCCCCAACAGCGGATTGGCCGTGATGCCGGAAAAGGCGTCCGATCCACCGCATTTCAAACCCAGCACCAGTTTGGAAACCGGCAAGGGCTGCCGTCTGGCAACGGCTGCATGGGATACCAACTGCTTCAACATTGCCATGCCTTGCTCGATCTCGTCTTCAACATCTTGCAAGTTGTAAAACTTTACACGTGTTTCATCATATGGTCCAATAATCGTTTTGAAATCATTTATCTGGTTGTTTTCACAACCAAGCCCAATGACTAGAACACCACCGGCGTTAGGGTGATGGACCAGAGCTGCCAGTAATTGTTGCGTGGCCTTCAGGTCACCGCCGAGCTGAGAACATCCATATGGATGGGCAAAATGATAGACGCCGTCGATATTGCCGCCTTTCAATTCTGCATTTGCCCTGGCGGCAAGCATTTCGGCGATGGAATTGATGCAGCCAACCGTAGGGATGATCCATATTTCATTGCGAATACCCGCTTTTCCGTCCTGTCGTAGGAAGCCATCGAAAGAGAAGGTTCTATTTGTTCCAAATGCGGGTTTTGGGCTTGGCTGATAAATGTAATCCTGGGTCTCCTGCAACGCACTTTGCATGTTGTGGGTATGCATCCATTGGCCGGGCTGGATCGGCTTGTTTGCGCTGCCAATGGCATGGCCGTACTTAATCACCTGATCCCCGGCCTCGATAGATGTGAGTGCAACCTTATGGCCTTGTGGGATTGGCTCTTTGGCTACGATTCGTTTTTGGTCGAAATGAAGAGACTCACCTGCTTCGATTCGGCCGAGGGCTATGGCCACATTGTCATTGGAATCGATTCGCAATACGTCCGCGCTACTGGTCATAGTGCCTCTCTGTTTTTTCCATCAGGTCGACCATGGCTGTCCGCATGCCATCGGAAAGTATACTTCGAACTGATTGTGTCACACGCGAGGTAAGAGCAGGCAAAGTATTCAAGTCCAATCCCCAAATATGGGTGTTGGCCAATACACGCGCCACAATCGTTTCAAGTGCATTGCCGTTTTTCGGACCTATAGCGTCCCAAGCATTATAGAAGTTCCAGGAATTATAAAAAAATTCCAATACCTCGAGATCATCGCAGACCCGGTAGCTGCCCTGGGGCCGTTGTGCTTCCAGCCGACCCTCGATGAAGCTCTTTCCTTTGTAGTATACAATCAGCGCTGCCAAGGAAAAGCTGAGCAGGGCAGGGGAGGTTCCCATCTTGGCCGCATAGTCAGTGATGGAAGGAAGGCAGCGGGTTTTAAATTTGGATACACTGTTCAGCGCAATATCCGCCCATCGGTGGTGAATGAAGGGGTTTTGAAATCGTTCAAGCACGCTGTCGGCAAATGAGCGTTTCTCCTGCTCCGGTAAGGACAGTACCGGCAGGATTTCTTCAAAAATGCCCCGGCGCATAAACTGGCCCAAAACTTCATCATCCACGGCCTCTTTGACGGTGTCCTGTCCACTGAGAAGGGCCGCGGCAAAGGTCATGGTGTGGGCGCCGTTGAGAACACGCACTTTGCGTTCTCTGTAGGGCTTAAGGTCGTCGGTCCAGATCACATTGAGACCGATATCCGCCAGGGGAAATTCTTCTTGAAACCGCTTGTCGCCTTCAATCACCCACAGGTGGAAAATTTCGCCGGTGTCCACCAGGCGATCCCGATAGCCCAAGGTGCGGCCGAGATCATCCATATCATCTTTGGGATATCCGGTGACGATGCGATCCACCAGGGTGTTGAAAAAGTGGTTGTGTCGCTGCACCCAGTCCACAAACGCATCGGGCAGTTGCCATTGCTGTGCCAGGCGAAGAACAATCGCACGCAGGTTCGTGCCGTTTTGGTCGATCAGCTCGCAGGGAAAGATCAGCAGCCCTTTGCCGGCACCCGCCTGGAAGTGGGTGAAGCGCCGATATAAAAACGCAGTTAACTTGGCAGGAAAGGAGACTTGGACTCGATCCGGGGTAAATGGCTCATCGTTGTAAACGATACCGGCTTCGGTGGTGTTGGAGACAACGATGCGCAGGTCCGGGTTTTCTGCGCATTGTAAAAACTGCGACCATTGGGAATAGGGATTCAACCCCCGGCTGATGGACGCAATGA
>JASFGJ010000385.1:0-4848 GCA_050123815.1 Desulfobacteraceae bacterium | reverse complement strand
CGCCCCTCCGGCAGGTCGCGAATCAACTGCTCCAATCGATTCCTCGTGATATCATGGGTGTGATATTCAAAACTGCCAAGCAGTTCATCCTGTTGCACCACCGCTCCAACGGTATGTGAGGTGGCAACGTCCAGCACCAGGAAGGTTGTTTTGCCGGTCAGAGACGGATCCATGGATGCGCCGACGATTGCCGCCATTCCGCTGTCCATGACATAGACGGCTTGCGCGGGCAGTTGTGCCGCCGTGTCGGCAATGGCCCTCAAGCGATTGAACGCCGCCGGGATCTTTTGAGCCTCGTACAGCAGGGCGTGGGCATGCGGCGTGCGATCGAGCTGGGTCTTGACCAATTGGTGGCGATAATCGAGATGAGACACGTCCGGCGGTGCGACGCCATGGTCCTGGGCACAGACGGCCACTGCCTCAAATTCGAAATTCAAGCCGAAATCCTCTACGATCTGTCGGATGCGTTTGACATCAAGATCCTTGAGTTCGACATGGGTCCCCTTGCCGCGGTCCACATCCGCCTGCACAGCGCTGTCCTCGGTAATTTCGAATCCCATGGCCGCGACCCGGGCAGGATCGTGGTGAATGGTGGCGGCGGCCGACCGGGATATCAGCACCTGCGCGGATTCGGCACGTGCCTGCAGCGCAGCCGTCACGGGCCCGCCGCCCATTTCAACGCCGGTCACCACCAGATTGCCGGTTGTCGATTCGATCTGCTGGGCCAGCGTGCGGACCGGTGACCGCACCACCGCTTTATAGTGCATCCTTTCGGAAGGCACATAGCACATCACATCCATGGTTCCGGCGCCGATGTCGATCATCAAGAAAGGCTTCATATCGATATCCTATGCAAAAAAGAGTTAAGAGTTTACAGTCAATGTCATTAAATTAAGCGTTTGATGCTTGTTAAATGTCTTTTCGGGATCGAACATGCTGGTATTATAGTTTTTTTCGATTTCGATTCCGATTGAAACAACTTATGTTCATGAGATTGACTTACAACTTTAGGCCAAGCGCTTTCAGCATCGTCTTAAAGATGTCCGTATTGTCGCGGTAGTCCCCGTCAAATGCGGCCTTAAGGGATTTGGCGCCGACACCCTGAGCATAGATGGGAACCAGCAAGTTGGTGTGCTCGTGCCAGCCGTTGCAATCGATGCCCCAGCACTGGTGCTCGATCACCGCCATGCCGGTGCGGTCGCCGACCGGCTGCAGGTAGCCCGTTTCATGATCGGCGGTGACGATGACCAGCGTGTTGTTCCAGCCGGCATCGTTGGTGCCGTCATTGACCCACTGGATAACCGTCTGAACGGCCGCGTCAAACTCGGACAACTCTTCGAGCATGCGCTGCATGTCATTGGTGTGTCCGGCCCAATCGATGGCGCCGCCTTCCACCAAAAGCCAGAAGCCGTTTTGGGCCTGGCTCAATACGGCCAGGGCGCCCCGGGTCATCATGGCAAGGCTGGGGACATTTTCCAATCTGGCGGCCGTGCCGGCCGTGGGATCTTTCGGTCGGCTTCGGTTGAACTGGAGTGTATCGGCCACACGGGCCAGGCCGAATACCTGTTTCGGCAGGTCGTGGCCTCTAAAGCGTCTGTCGCCGTCCGCCAGGTCGTCAAAGTCGGCTCGAGAATCGATAAAGCGGCGTCCATTGTAATTGGCTGCGGCCTTGGCAAACAAGGCCCGGCCGTCGGCATCGCTCAGATAGGGCCCCTTGTTGCGGCTCCAACTCTTAAATGTGGGGGGTCTTTGCTTACCGTCATTGTCATACATTGGATGCCCCGCCCCCATGATCACCTCCATTGACGATTCGAGCAGCTGGCGCGTCTTTTCGCCGTGATTTTTGCGATAGGGAGTTTTTACAACTGCCGCGGCAGGCGTGGCATGATTAAAATTAACGGACGTTACCACGCCCGTAGCCATGCCCAATGATTCGGCAATATCGACAATGGTGCGGTGATAGCGGATCGATTCCAATCCAATTGAGGGGGCATATCCCTGCTCTTTTGCCTCTACATTGAGGGCGTATCGGACGGTTTTACGGCCGCTGAGAATGGCGGTGGCCGATGCCGCCGAGTCCGTGGCGTTATGCTGCGGATACGCCGGATCGGAGGGTTTCTGCCAAGGCGTATGACCGCCCTGCCCAGGATCATACGCCCCCATCCGTGACCCGTCATCCCAGTACTCGAACGCGTACGGCCCCGACTTGTCCGTCGCATTGCGCATAAAAGTGGTCATATAACCGTGGTGCTCAAGGGATGTCATGGCCGGCGGCCTGCCCCTGAATTTGGCCGCAGCATCGACATGCCACGCTCCCATGCCGTCTCCTATCATGAGAATGACATATTTGGCCGGCCGGGGGGCGGCGGATGGCGTGCTTTCCATCCGCGTTGACGAAGCGGCGCCGGCAGCGAAGGCCGTGACCAGAACGATAAAGCAACCACCGATGAAACCCTTTTTGTTTATCCGCATGCCGTCAACTTTCCAATAACGCTGCCGTACCGGCGAGCAATTGATACAAGGCAAATCCTTTCAAGCCAACTATTCTACGGTAAAAGACTGGAATGTCAATTGATCAAGCTAAAATAAAACATACAGCAATTCAGTTCGATATTGAAGGATGATGATCGTTATTCTATAGTTTGCGGGTATGCGTTTGGATTGCGGGGTCACGACTCCTCATTTTTCGTTCGCAGTATGAAATTATTACACCGCCTTTATCCATGACCCGGAACCCTGAACCTTGAAGTGATTTCTTTTATGTGTGCAGAAGAAAAAGCAAAAAAATGGCGCTGCATGATTTGCGGTTATGTTCACGTCGGACCGGAGCCGCCGCATGTGTGCCCCATTTGCAATGCGCCCCAAAAGATGTTTGAGCAACTTTTCGAGGACGCACAGCGCGACACGATCGCCTGACGATCGCTCGAAAAAATAGGAAATAGCGGGATGGTTTATGCAACGATGGATCGACGCCTGTGTCATCCATGCAGAGCCGATGCTTATAAAACGTCTGAATCGGCATTGCAGTGAAACGATTTGACCTTTCGACAATTCGACCAACGGACAAACCATAAGGCAATGCAATGAAAATCTACACCGGCACCGGGGATGCGGGGAAAACCAGCTTGTTTTCAGGCGAGCGTATGGCCAAAAGCGATCCGCGGATCGATGCGTATGGCGACGTGGATGAGCTCAATTCCATCATCGGGGCGCTTGCTTCAGCACTTCCGCCTGACGATGCTGCAGAGCCGTTGAAAAGACAATTGCCCCAAATACAATCCGACCTGCTGCACGCCGGCGCCTGGTTGGCAACATCTGCCGATTCCCCCCACGCCGCCCAACTGACGCCGATACCGACCGAGCGCATCCAGGAGTTGGAAGATCAGATCGATGCCATCCAGGCAGAGCTCCCTGAACTGAAATCCTTTATCCTTCCCGGCGGGCACGTCGCTGCCTCATGGGCGCACGTGGCTCGTACGGTCTGCCGCCGCGCCGAACGCAAGGCCGTCGCCTTGGACCGGCAGCAGGCCTTGGCTGCGGGTGCCGGTTCCGTGCTGGTCTTTTTGAACCGGCTCTCCGATTACTTCTTCGTTCTGGCGCGCCGGATCAATCAAATGGGTGGAGTTCCGGAGCAGACATGGCCAGGCTAGAAGTGGTTTCAAAACCTCCCCTCGAACCCAACCTCTCCCGCTAAGGAGCAGCGGGACAGGTGCGCAGGGAAAAACGTTCAATCCTCGAAATACCCGATGTATTCCTCCGGTTGAACGTATTTTCCCCGCCTTGATCTTGGGTCCGATGGAAGCTTTTGAAACCACTTCTGGAACGTGGTTTCAAAGCCTTCCCTCGAACCCAATCTCTCCCGCTACAGACCAGCGGGACAGGTGCGCGGGCAAAACCGTTTAATCCTCCTTTTTTTGTGTAACTTTTTATGACGGCAACTGTTTAAGAGATTAAAAGGAGTCGTTGTTCCACTGGCACGAATAACAACCAAAGGAGGTCAGAAGATGAGAAAGTGGGTAATGCTCTTGGTAATGATGGCATTCATTTTTATTGGTTTTGGCATGGTCAACGCAGGCAATGGACCGGGCCCCGCCCCGAACTCGGGTGACGGCATACCCGATGGCAGTGGGTTCCCATCACCTCCGTCGCCGGGCCCAAAGGGAAAATAACCAAAATTTCGCGGTCCCTTAAACCATATTTAGGTTTTGCGCGGCCATTTCACGTCGATCACATTTGAGAGCATCGTTTACAACCATCGCATTTCATATGTTGCAGTCATAAGACCCCGTGCGGATAACCCGATGAGCATCATGGACCTACACTCAATCAAATTTTAAGACCGGCCGGCACGGAGACCTGCCCTACGCTTAAAGCGAGGCGACGGTGTGCCAAGAGGGTCTTCCTATGGCCTGCCTGTCCCGCTGGTCTCGTGCGGGGCCTGTCCCGCTGGTCTCGTGCGGGGCCTGTCCCGCTGGTCTTGTGCGGGGGCCTCTGCGCCGGCCATGGACTCAACCAGGGTTGCCGTTACAAACAAGGCGGGGACGGAGCCCCGCCCTACGAGGACCATTTGTTCGATGACGGCAGCAGCTGAAACGTAGGGCCGGCCTCTGCGCCGGCCTCATATCCATCGTCCAAGTGGGGTGTGCCCGTCAGTCCATCGGCAGCAACGCATATCCCCTGTTCTGATAGGCCACAAGGCTGATGTAGCCGTTCTGGACCACAGTGATCTGTGGGAGAACATCGCCATAGGACACTTTCTGGCCACGTGCCGCAATTGCGCATTGCTCGAGAGAAAATCCGTTCTCGCGAAATTGGGCGATCCACTCCTGAACGGCCTTTTTGGTGGCG
>JASFGJ010000384.1:0-4850 GCA_050123815.1 Desulfobacteraceae bacterium | reverse complement strand
GACAAATCATGGGAATCACCCCCTTCCAGTTCAATATTTTTTGACCATAAAAAATGGCCAGCGCATGGTCCTAATCTGGCCATTGTCACACACTATTTATTGTGTCGGCACGCCATATAATCAAGGTACCGAACGTTGTCAAGCAAAAACTGTCACATCCTGTCCAGCGTCGGTGCAGATCCAGGCCTGCAAAACGTTATATCGTCATTTTTCCTGGACACATTAGCTATTTGTCATCCGCCGAATGTTGATAGATATGCACATCTCTCTGTGGATAGGGGATGCTGATCCCGTTGGCGTCAAATGCCTTTTTAATTTTTTCGGTAATACCCATATAGACGCCCCAATAGTCCGATGCATTTGCCCAGGGACGGACGACAAAATTGACGCTGCTGTCGGCAAGTTCAATCATCGCTATTTGCGGTGCTGGATCCTTCAGGATACGTTCGTCTTCGGCAAGAATATCAGCCATAATCTGTTTGGCCTTGTCGATGTCGTCATCATACCCAATTCCCATTACCATATCCACCCGGCGCGTTCCTTTCATGGTCCAGTTGACAATGTTGTCTCCGGTCAAACTGGCATTGGGAATGATCACCGTTTTGTTATCGGGGGTTACCAGGGTTGTCGTAAATATCTGGATCTCTTCCACCGTTCCGGCGACGCCGGCGCCCTCGATATAATCTCCGACCCGAATCGGTCGAAAAAGGATCATGAGGAATCCAGCGGCAAAATTGGCAAGCGAACCTTGCAATGCCAAACCAATTGCGAGACCGGCAGCACCCAACACAGCAATAAACGAGGTGGTCTGGATTCCCAATTGGCTCAAGGCGGCAATGATGATGAAAGCCAGCAATGCAATATAGGTCAGATTGCCGACAAACTTAAGCAGGGTTTCATCCATCTGGGCTTTGCGCATCATGCGCTGTACGAGACCCCGTATGGCCTTTGCCACCCATTTTCCGACGATAAATATAACGACGGCCGCGAGAACTTTGATACCATAGATTGTCACGAGTTCCCAAATCTTGCCGGTCAAATCATTAAGCTCCATGATCCCTCTCCTTATAAAGTTATGTTGACCTCAAAATGAGAATTTAAATTGTTGACGGTTGTATATTGGATTGCATGCGCTGCAGCAGGAGCAAGTGGGTAGAATATGTGCGCCAAGCCATGTATCTCGACACCATAGCGGCAAATATATATTTGTCAAGGTAATTAACGGCATAAGGGATAAGGATAGCGCGCCGTGCAGCTTGCGGCCACAATGCAAGGGACATGAACTGGTGTTGTTCGCCGGACCTTACGGTTCAAAACCTTCATTGCAAAATTAGCATTTGGTGTTATAAGTTCGGTGGATTCTGTGGACCCGGCAGTAATTGACTTGAAAGGCAGGCAGCGCTCTATGCAAGATCGAGAAATAGCGAAAATTATTGATGAAGCAACCAACGTTCTAAAGCTTGAAGCGGAAAGCATTTTGCATCTCGTGGATCGCATCGATGACAATTTTGCCCAAATGGTCGATCTGATCTGCAATTGCAAGGGCCGGGTCATCATCGGCGGCATCGGCAAATCGGGCAGCATCGCCCGCAAGATTGTCGCAACGCTCAACAGCACCGGTACACGTTCGCTCTTTTTACACCCCGTGGAGGCCATGCACGGCGACCTGGGGATGGTAAGCGTCGATGATGTTTTTCTGGCGTTGTCGTCCAGTGGCGAAACTGACGAATTAAACATCATACTGCCTAGTATCGATCGCATTGGTTGCCCGATCGTAGCGTTTACAGGCAACCCGGGGTCCACCCTTGCCCAGCTTAGCCGGCTTGTTATCGATGTCGGAGTTGAAAAGGAAGCCTGCCCTCTTGGGCTCGCACCAACATGCTCCACGACTGCCATGCTGGCGATGGGCGACGCGTTGGCCGTCGTGCTCATCCATCAAAAACAATTCAAAAGCGATGACTTTAAACGCTTCCATCCCGGAGGTGCTCTGGGTCAGCGCCTTGCCAGCAAAGTCAGCGATTTTATGCTGACCGGCGACAACATGCCTGCGATAAAAAGTGGAAGCCTGGTAGCCGATGCCATCTCTGAAATGAACCGCCATAGCCTGGGCGTCATCCTGATTCTCACCAGTGATGGAAAATTGGCGGGGATTATCACCGACGGCGATATCCGCAGGGCGGTCGCCCGGCAGCAGCCCTTCACATCCCTGCCCGTTGAACAAATGATGAGCACCAATCCCCACTTCACTCATCCGGATGCACCGTCCTATGATGCCCTCAATGTCATGGAACGGTTCCAGATCACCGTGCTGCCCATCATCGACGATGAGAAAAAGGTAAAGGGAATTTTGCATTTGCACGATATATTAGGAAAAGGGGAATTCAAGTTTAACGGCAATTGAGAAATCATGATCCACGGAGGAAACTGCATGACCGCAGAACGCATTGATAATAAAATCTTGAGCCTTGGCAAGGCCGGCGTCACATCACCGCTGGCAAGCGTCGGGCGAACAAAACAGAAAAAATTTGTCGACGACAATGACGGCGTACTGATAGATATTCACCCCCACGAAATTGAACAATACTACAAAAACGGTGAGACACCGCCATCGTTCGAACTGGCCGGTCCAAGAAAGAAGATCTACTTCGATCCCAGCAAACTGCGCTGCGCACTGGCAACCTGCGGCGGCCTGTGTCCCGGCCTGAACGACATCATCCGATCGATCGTCCTGGAACTGTATCATCACTATGGGGTTCGCACAATCTATGGAATGCGCTATGGCTTGCAGGGTTTCATACCAAGTTTTGGACATGAAGCCCTTGAACTCAAACCTTCCAGCGTTACCAACATCCTGGATTTGGGTGGTTCGATTCTGGGCTCTTCGCGCGGCCCTCAGGATATCGAAGAGATCGTGGATTGTCTGGATCGAATGAACATCGGCATCCTGTTCATGATCGGCGGAGACGGCACCTTGAAGGCAGCCGTTAAAATTGCGGATGCGATCACGCAGCGCGGGCTTAAAATCAGTGTCGTCGGCATCCCTAAAACCATCGACAACGACATTTATCTTGTGTCGCGCTCATTTGGATTTGACACGGCCGTGGAGGTAGCCACGCAGGCCATCACCGGTGCGCACAACGAAGCAGAAGGTTACCCAAACGGCATCGGTCTGATCAAGCTGATGGGACGCCATTCGGGCTTTATCGCCGCAACGGCGGCACTGGCCCAGCAAGACGTTAACTTTGTTCTGATACCAGAGGTCGATTTTGATCTGGAAGGCCGCAACGGTTTTTTAAACGCACTGGAAGAGCGGCTGGCTTCCAGAGGCCATGCGGTTATTGTGGCGGCTGAAGGTGCCGGACAGAAATATTTCAAAGATATCCCCGAAGAGCGCGATGAATCCGGCAATATCCGGTTGAAGGATATCGGCATCTTCATGAAAAATGCAATTACAAACCATTTCAAATCAAAAAACATAGAGATCAATATGAAGTATATCGACCCCAGTTATATCATTCGCAGTCTTCCGGCCAATGCCAACGACAGCGTCTTCTGCGGTTTTTTGGGGCGCAACGCCGTTCACGCCGGCATGGCCGGAAAAACAAAGATACTTATCGGACGCTGGAACAGTCACTTTGTTCATGTACCCATGGAGGAATCGATCCGCAATCGCAAAAATGTCCATCCCGATGGGGAGCTTTGGTCGGCCGTCCTTGAAGCCACCGGTCAGGGAACCCTTATTAATTAGAGAGTGTCCATCCAGAAATGGTAGCTTGTGGTTCAGACCAAGGCCGCAGTGTTTTGGCAACCGCAGGCGTAGTAGCGCTACGTTGAGGATTGCCAAAACGCGAGAACGCCGGTCTGGGCCGCAAGATGCCATTTATGGATGGACACTAGAGAGCAGTTCACAAATCACGTCAGCATGTTTTCCGGCCGCCCCTCGATGGGGAAGAATGGCTCTGCGCGCCGCCATGCCGGCGGATCTCGCCCGGTGCGGATTCGAAAGCCAATCCAACGCCTTGGTACTCAGTGTCTCAGCATCGTAGATCGTAATCCCTCCTCCGGCACGTTGAATTAAATCACGCGCATCGGCAAAATCTTCCATGGATGGGCCATACAGCACCGGCTTACCGCATATTGCGGGTTCAAGTAGATTCTGTCCGCCTTTGGGCACCAGGCTGCCGCCGCAATAAACGACATCGGCAACTTGATAGATCATTGACAACTCACCGATTGTGTCCAGAATAACGACCGGAGCTGTCCGCGGCTCCCCGTTGTTTTCCAATTCGGTCCGCCGCTGGAACGCCAGCCCGCGTGCGGCAACCCATTGCGCTATCAGATCAACCCGCTCGATATGCCGCGGGGCGATCACAAGCAGGCACTCGGGAAATCGCTGCCGAATTGTGATATAGGCATCCAGAACCAACTGTTCTTCGGGATGTCGTGTGCTGCCGGCCACAATGACAGGTATTTCCGAGTTCAACGCCAGCAGCTTTCCGGCCCACCGCTTCGTATCGGAGTCGTTGACAGATCCCGGATTGTCAAATTTGGCGTTTCCATTGATCGTTACGCGCTCAGCCGGCGCTCCCAGGGACTTCATTCGCAGGGCATCATCCTGGCTGATCATGCTGAATGCATCGATGTGGGAAAGCGTATACTGCATCAAGGAACGAATTCTTAAATAGAGTTTTATCGAACGAACGGATAAGCGGCCATTTACAATGGCGGTTCGTGCACCCAGACGGCGTGCGCCGACAATCAGATTCGGCCAGATTTCAGTTTCAAGCAGAGCCAATACATCCGGCCGGATGGCATGCAGTGCCTTGCGCGTGGCCCCTGCAAAATCCAGA
>JASFGJ010000383.1:0-4861 GCA_050123815.1 Desulfobacteraceae bacterium | reverse complement strand
GAAAATCGCCCGGACCATTGCAGATCTATCCCGGGAAGATAAGCTCAGTACAGCCCACATATCCGAAGCGATACAATATCGCACCCTGGACCGCAAAGCGCTCTCCTATTAATGAACGCTTCGCATCATCTTCTCCACCATTTTTTGTTATACTTTCCCCTAGGAATAGCCGCTATTGGCAGCTTTCTGGGGTATCACTCCGAAAAATCCGCGAATGACCGGTATTAGGTGTTGACAAAGCCCTAGTGAACTTGTAAATGCCCTATAGAACGCGCATTGGCGGATTGTTACATATTTAAAAAGGAGGAATCCAGATGACAAAAGCGGAAATTGTTGAGAAAATGGCCAAAGATGCCGGCATCACCAAGGCTGCAGCACAGACTGCCCTCGAATCTTTTATTGGTTGTGTAACAAAAGCGCTAAAGAAAAAAGATGGCAAGGTGACTCTGGTTGGATTTGGCACATTTCAGAAGACCCGGCGCAAAGCGCGTAAGGGTAGAAATCCGCAGACCGGCGAAGTTATCAAAATCAAGGCTACTAATGTTGTTAAGTTTAAACCTGGCAAGAAACTCAAAGACGCCATCTAGATTCACTTTCCGATTGAAAAAAGGCGGTCTTACCCATGGTGGGAGGCCGCTTTTTTTAGTTGCCCCATCAAAAATCGAGATTCCTTCCGCTGCTCTATAAGTTTTGTAAGGTCTGCCTGCCTCTGGCGACTCCAAAGTATATGATTCACATGACATGCCGGTGCATTGATATCAGTGCGGCTCTTTGATATATGAGGAAAAGGTGTCATTTTCAACTGACCATTTATAAACAGGGCACAGCATGACCTCACAAATCTTGGACGCTGACGATGCATCACGCGATCCCGAACAGTGGGTCGATCTTTACGGTAACAACATGTACCGTTATGCGCTGGCGAGGGTTTCAGACCCGGAGACCGCCCAAGATCTGGTTCAGGAGGCATTGGTGGCGGCGATTCAGGCCTATGGTCGTTTTCAGGGAAGATCCTCCATTAAAACCTGGCTCATCGCGATTCTGAAGCGTAAAATTGTGGATCACTACCGTCGGGCAGGTAACCGGCAGATTACGGACGACATCGAAGCCGTGGCCAACAATGTGGATAAGATGTTTAATGATAACGGCCACTGGCGCGTGTTCCCGAATGAGTGGACCATCAAACCGGATGTCGCTTTTGAGCAACAGCAATTCATGGATGTGCTTTATACGTGTATTTCGGCATTGCCGGCCCGGCTGGCTGAGATCTTTATGCTGAGGGAGTTCGAGGAAATGAGTACCAAACTGATTTGCGAGAAACTTGAGATATCCGAATCGAACAGCTGGGTTATGCTTTACCGCGCTCGAATGCAACTCAGGCAGTGCCTTGAGACGAACTGGCTCGATGATGCCCAATAGGAGTAATCTGTGATGTCACGCTGGATGCTGAACTGCAAAGAGTTTTCACAGCTTGTATCTGAAGGATTGGATAGACCGCTGTCAATGTGGGACCGGGCAAGTATGGCCATGCATCGTTTGATGTGTCCGCCGTGCAATACGATAAGAAAGCAGATCGACATGTTGCGTCAGACATGCCGATATATACCTTCCGACAGTCCGGATGAAACAGACGAAACCTGTATATTGCCTGACGACGCGCGGATGCGCATTAAGAAGGTGCTTCGCCAAACACCCAAATCATAGGTTGGAAAAGTCCTTACCTGCGCCCTAAAAACCGTGATTTGTGGGGCCATTGATCAACAAATTTGATCCAATACCTGCCGTATCATATCTCTATTGAAACCGCGTCCGTATAAAAATCGATACAACCGAACGTTAATTTCACCAGATTTGGCGACAAATGTTGCACTCGACAGCTTCTTGTTTGCCGTCATCCGACAAGTCTCGACTTGCATCGATTCCGGGAAATGATCTGAGAGCGCCTTCTCAATCATTGCATCGGAGATGCCCTTTCCGCGCATGCGTTGTTGAATTTGTTTGGGACCATAGCCTTTGCGGACCAGTTGCCGCAAAAAAATCAACGAAAACCTTTCGTCATCTAAATAATTTAAACGGATGCACTCGTTGACCGCCAGCCTGATTTCTTGATCGCCAAAACCTCTTTGTTTCAATTTTTGCGCAAGTTCTGCACAGCCATGATCCCGTAAGGTTAGCAGGCGCAGCGCCGCGTTAAGGCATTTTTTATCCGATTCTTGTTTCATGGCTCCGGATAGAAGCATTGATGTCGGCCGTTGTAAAGGTCTAATTTAGTTAGTGTCCATCCGGAAATACATTCTCCTCTCCCCCTTGAGGGGAAGAGGCTGGGTGAGGGGGTGTGCTTTCAAAGACTTACACCCTCACCCTGATCCTCTCCCTCAAGAGAGAGGGAATAAATGGATGGGCACTAGTTAAATGCCTGGCCCGGCTTTAGACCAATCTTCTTTAAAATGATGGCCAAGGGACAGAAGCCCGTAAATGCCGCTTGCAACAGATTTGCACCGACAAATGCGGTAAAAAAGAGCCAATACTGGCTGTGAACCAACGACAACAATAGGCTGATCAGCACCATGCTGCCGGCGAATGCCATAACGTATCGTTCTATGCTCATGAGATCCTCCTTTTCATAGAAGGGGTGTTACAAAAATTCCGCTGATTTACGCGGAAACACAGCAGATGTTCGTCAATGTGACTTTTTTTCTCTCTGCGCTTAATATTATCGAGCCGGACGTCATTAAATAGTTACGCACCACCGACACCAGGACTGGTCGCGATTGCGTTGTCAAGGACTTTGGAGTAGATATTCTAAGCGCGCATCAGAGCCCGGAATCCATTGATTGACATGACCATATTGCGCCTTAATTTAGACGATGTCCAAACAATTTTGTAGGGCAAATCATATAATTTGGAGTGACAGAATGCCAATCGAGACAAAACAGCAATATCTTGAACGTGTGCTTGAGATGAAAAAACCTAAATGTCCGCATTGTGACCAGGAAATGAGCTTGTGGGAGGTGCCTCCAGTAACATTTTCCGATGGTTTGGGGTGGGGTGAACCCTATCTTTTCCTCTGTTTCAATGATGAGTGTCCGCTCTACGTACAGGGATGGGATGATCTCGAGCAAAATTATGCCCAGAAGGCTTCGATGAGATGTTTCAACTATCCTGGTACCGAAAACTTTGAGTGCATGCCCGTTTTCAGCCCCATGGGTGCCAAAGGACAGATTATCGACGATCAGGTCGTTGCTGAGCAGGAAGCTCTGAATGCCAATATTAAGAAGGGCTTTTCCATTTTAGCGGACTGCTATGTCAACAAGGATGATGTGACCGTCATGCAATTGCTCTCTGATCCCTGCGAGCCGATGCGGGTGCGGATCAAGGCTGCAGAGATGGTTGGTGATATCGGATCGGTAGAAGCCATCGAGCCGTTGCGGTGCATGCGTGCAGGCAATCAGAAGTTGCAGGACGGTATCGAAGCCGCCGTCAGCAAGATTCACGAACGCTTTTTTACGCGCGAGTGCCCCTTCTGTGCGGAAATAATTAAAAAACGGGCCAAGGTTTGCAAGCATTGTGGGAAGGACGTAGCGGGTAACTAATAGTGTTAAGTGTTAAGTTTTAAGTGTTAAGTTAAGGTATCCTGCCGATTATATTTCACTGCCATGGCCGGCCAGGTCGGGCCGGCCATTGATCTTTTTGACCGATGCAGTTTGATCCCTTCTTTAAGTCTATGGCAGCGGCTACAGCAGTATTCACCAGAATTTTGACAGGACTTCTTTCTGACCTGGACTTTATGCATTGGAGTGAAGATAATAAGATGTCGGCATCGGATAAGGAGATGGAAAGGTCAGATTCCCACCCTATCGCAATGGAACTATGGGATCTTATAAATGATAGAATACATCAACTTAAAACTTAAAACTTAAAATTTAACACTATCATTTATTAATATTCATCGAGTCGTAAGACTTGAAGATGAGCTGCTGACGGGACCGCCGTTTTTCATCCAGGGGTACTAAGCGGGAAGGATCGAATGTCTCAACTGCCTGAGGCTTGGATGGTATGGCGTCCATGCCTTTTCCAAGGCATTGTGCCGTGACGCTGTCCCAGACGATGGCGGTTCTGCCGTCCGTGGCGGCGGCCAGCGGGATCTGGTAGCTGTCCAGCAACCGGGCGGCGGCGATGACCTCGCGTTCACGCGAGTCGAGGGATCCCGGTGCGCATTTTATAACCATGAAGCGACGGCCATTGACGGTAACCACCAGATCCAGCTTGGAGCGATAGCGGTCGGCCCCCAGATCGAGCACAATGCCGATATCCACTTCGATATCGTCCCGTGAATAGCCTTTCTGCTCCACCAATACGCGTTCCATCAGCTGGCGGTTGGCCTCGGATCCGGTGTCGGCCTTGGGCTCTCCCGTGATGAAATCAATCAGGTGGTCCGGACGATCAATTGGCGTCATTGCGTTCCTCTTGCGCAGTTGTGGCCATTATCCCTCGATCAGCGATTTTCCGGTCATCTCGTCCGGCGGGTCAATGCCCATCAGATCGAGGATTGTCGGCGCAATATCGCCCAGGACACCCGGTCTGAGCGAAGCCTTCCGGTGTTTATTATTTACAAGAACCAGATGCACCGGGTTGGTGGTATGAGCGGTATGGATGTTGCCGTTGTCTGTAATCATGGTTTCCGCATTGCCATGATCGGCCGTTATCAACAGCGCACCATTTTTCGAAAGAACGGTTTCAATGATTCGGCCGATGCAATAGTCAACGGTTTCACATGCCTTGATAGCGGCTTCCAGTACTCCGGTATGTCCGACCATATCCATGTTGGCAAAATTCAGTACGATCAAATCGTACTGATCCG
>JASFGJ010000382.1:0-4863 GCA_050123815.1 Desulfobacteraceae bacterium | reverse complement strand
CCGGAGGCATCGCTCACGCGCTGGGAAAATTTTCTGGCGCATGTCAAACAGTACATGGCCATCAAGACCTGGGTCAGCCTGGCAACCGGCATCATCATAACGATATGGCTGGCAATTCTAGGAATTGATTTCCCTTTGTTATGGGGCGTGCTGGCCTTTGCGCTAAACTACGTACCCAACATCGGCTCCATCATCGCAGCCGTACCGGCGGTGCTGCTGGCCATGATCCAGCTGGGTCTGACCAAAGCCCTGTTTGCCGCAGGCGGTTATGTGGCGGTCAATTTGTTGATGGGCAATCTGGTGGAGCCGCGCTTTATGGGAAAAGGGCTGGGGCTTTCCACCCTGGTGGTCTTTCTGTCATTGCTCTTTTGGGGATGGGTTCTGGGGCCGGTGGGCATGTTGCTATCCGTGCCGCTGACCATCACCGCCAAGATCGCCCTGGACAGCCAGCCGGACACCCGCTGGCTGGCCGTGCTGCTGGGACCGGAAAGCGGCGCCCAGTCTTCGGCGCAAACCGGTCCGGAGGCACCCGACACAGCTGAAGATGGCACCGCAACCTAGCGGCGGTTTCCAATAAGGATCATGGCGATCATCCGGTCGCCCCTTAGGCCACCGTTCAAACACATACAGATGGCGAAAGGCACGACGACAACCTCGAAATGAAAGTGAACAGCATCATAAACCGCTATTTTTTTGGAGAGCTGTGCCAGCCCTTTGCCATCAATCTGTTCTTTTTCACCTTCATCCTGTTGATCAGCAAGATACTGGAAATCACCAACATGGTGGTCAACTACAACGCCGGCCTTTCCGCCGTTGCGTTGCTGCTTTTGTATTCCATGCCGTTTTTTCTGGCATTTGTCACGCCCATGTCCGTTATGATGGCGGTGCTGCTGACATTTTTACGCATGTCGGCGGACAACGAAATCATTGCGTTGAAGAGCAGCGGCGTCAATCCCAATCGCTTTCTTATCCCGGTAGCGCTCTTTTGTTTGCTGGGCTGGGTCATGACGATGGCCATCACCGGATTTATCATGCCGTGGGGCAACCGCGCCTATATCGGCTTGTCGACCGAACTGGCGCAATCCCATATCGACGCCATCATCAAAGAACGGACGTTCATCGACAGTTTTGACGGCATCATGCTCTATGTAAACAACATCGATATGAAAAACCGAAGCATGAAAGATGTATTCATCGAGGATCGTCGCAACAAAGGTATCAGCAATGTCATTGTCGCCCCTCAGGGCCAGATAACCGCCGAGGCTTCAAGCCAGACGATCCGGCTGCGTCTGTACAACGGCGCCATCAATCAGGTCGATATCGCCAGGCAATCGGCACAGGCCATCGCCTTCGGGACGTATGAAATGAAACTCGATCTGAAAAAGCTGATCGCCAAAGAGAAATCCGGAAATCGCAAGTCCCTCGATGAAATGTCAATATCCGAAATCCGGAAATACCTGGGCAAAGCCCGCAAACTTAAAAAAATGTACTACAATAATGCGCTGATGAAGCTTCACCAAAAATTCTCCCTGCCGGTGGCCTGTTTTGCACTGGGTCTGTTGGCAATCCCGCTGGGGATGCAATCCAAAACAGACAAACGCGCCATGGGAATCGTGATGGGCATCCCGTTTTTTCTCTTGTATTATATCCTTCTGTCCGTGGGCTGGGCACTGGGAGAGTCGGGCACACTGCATCCGGTTGTGGGAATGTGGGCGCCAAATATCATCTTGGTCGCCATCGGCATCTACCTCTACCGCCGGTCCATGCAAGATCGGCCGCTTCAATTTGGCCGGCTGTTTCAATATGCCAAATTCCGGCAGTGGATCCCCCGGCGTCAGACAGCCAAGCCCTCCCAACGCGGGCGACGATAGGACAACCACCATGAACCTGCTGAACCGGTATATTATCCTTGAAGTCATCAAGTGCTTTTCACTGGTGCTGATATCGGTGATAGGGATCTTTGTGATCTTCGACTATTTAGGGAACATGGATGAATTCATCAAGGCAAAAATATCCATGTGGCGAGCCTTTCAATGCGTCCTGTATAAAGTCCCGTTCATTTGTACCCAGGCCATGCCGGTCATCCTGCTCCTGTCCATCCTGATTGTCTTCGGTCTGATGAGCAAAAACAACGAGCTGATCATTATCAACTCCAGCGGAATCAGCATCTACGCCCTGGTCAAACCCGTACTTTTGGTTTGCATCACACTGGCAGTCGTCCAATTCATAATGGCAGAACAGATTGTGCCGGCCACCATGCGTACGGCAAATATTATCAAGTATCAAGAGATCCGAAAATCGGCCAAAATCACACGTCACGAAAAAAACATCTGGATCAAGGGCAATCGTCAAATCACACACATCAAATTCTATCATCCGCCCAGCAAGGCGATTTTCGGATTCACACGCTTTTTCTTCGATTCAGACTTTCGGCTGGTAAAGCGGCTTGACGCCGAAAAAGGCACCTATGCCAACGATCAGTGGCAATTGAATGATTGCATGACCCAGACACTCGACACAAATGACAATGCCTATCGGATTACCTTTGATGCCATGATCATTGCAGATCTGGAATTTAAACCCCAGGATTTTAAACAAATCGTGCCAAAATCCCAGGAGATGAACTTTAAAGAATTGAGGGAGTATTCGAAAAAGGTCGAACAGGAAGGGTATGATGCGACAGTGTACAAAGTTGATATGCATGCAAAAACGGCCTATCCAATTGTCTGCATCCTGATGGGCCTGATCGGCATCGGCCTGACCGCACGCAGACAGTTGCGCAGCGGCCTTCCGGTTAGTATTATGTATGGACTGACTATTGGATTTCTCTTTTGGGTATTCCAAAGTTTATGTCTGTCGCTGGGCTATGGTGAAATATTGCCGCCTGTAGTAGCGGCATGGGCGGCCAACTTCATTTTTCTTTGCGGCGGGTTGATACTGGTGCTGCAGGCTGAATAAATGTGGTTTTAAAACCACTTCTAAGCGGTATTTAATTTAAATAATAAATCATGAGGTGACGCTGTGGATCAAAAAACGTATCAACAGATACTGAAAGATGCCATCCAGGGCGAGATTGAAGCCCAAAAATTCTATCTGGCGGTGGCTGAAAAAACCCGGAACAGCTTTTTGAAAGAGCTGTTTCTGTCCTTTAGCGAAGAAGAAAAAAAACATCGACAAATTCTGGAAAATTTTCGCGACAAACCATCGGAAACCATCAACTTCAGCAAAGTTCCGGACTTTCATGTCGCTGAAACCATTGAGCCTCCGGAATTAACGCTGGAAATGAGGCCGCAGGATGCCATTGCCCTGGCCATGAAAAAGGAGCAGGCCGCCATGGAGCATTACACCCAACTGGCGGATGCCTGTATCGATCCGGACCAGAAAAAAATCTTTCTCGAACTGGCGGCGATGGAACGCGAGCATAAAAATAAAATGGAAGCCGCATTTGTGGATATCGGTTATCCCGAGGTGTGGTAAGCACGCCTGTTTTCCAGACCGGTTTTACGCCCTGACGTCCCATCCGACAGTTGATCTGCATCAATTCCAACTACTTTTCAGCAATCCATAGATTTGATCCTTGAGCCATGGCGCAGTGGGCGTAATTGATGTAAGTTATACAATAGATGTTAAGGCAATGTTTCCGGACTGCGCTTTCGGTCTCCGCAGTATTTCAAAACAGCTCCCTTCCTATAGCCTTGCAAAAACATTATCTTAACCTCCATGAGACGACAATCGGTGCGCCGATTTGCAAAACCGCCTATCCATCGAGGATCTATGCGAAATATGCTCTATAATGCGGCTCTGCTATTTTGCGTGTTTGCCTGGGCATGGCTCCAGCCAGCCGGCTCAAAGGCCAATACGGAATCGGAGACCGCCGGAATGATGCGCCAGGTCCAACATCATATTGAATCCCGGTTAAGCGTTCAAAATCAAACACAGCAATTTGTTTGCCGGGGTGAAACCATCTGCGGCTTCAAATTAATACCGCTATTTTATCGGGAGCTTGGATTCGCACCGGCCTGGATGAACGGGCGCAAATTGCGCCCCAAAGCCAAGGTCCTGATTCAGGCGGTCCAAAATGCCTTTCACGATGGACTGGAACCTCAGGATTATCATGCCATTGCCATCGCAGAAACCCTGGCGATGCTGACCAATGCCTCCGATTTTACGATTCAGAAACAGGCCGAATACTGGGCGGATCTGGATCTGCTGCTGACGGATGCATTTTTGCTGTTGGGAACGCATTTATCGGGAGGGCGCATCGATCCGGAAACACTGCACTCGGATTGGCTGGTCGGCGAACGCTCGATCGATCTGCTGCTCCTGCTGCACACGGCATCGGATGTCAACCGCCTGGACCACGCGATTGAACAACTGCGACCGGCACACCGGGGCTATCTCGGCCTGCGCAATGCGATGCGCCGGCTGCGCATCCAACAGGCCCAGGGCGGCTGGCCGGCCATCACCGGCGGCGCCACCCTGCGACCGGGCAATTCAGACCCGCGCGTACCGACCTTGCGCCGCAGGCTGGGATTGTCCGGGGATATCGAATCCGGTCATGCATCGGATGCGCCGACTCACTACGACGATGCGCTGGTGAATGCGGTCAAGCGTTTCCAAACCAGACATGGCCTGACACCCGACGGAGCGGTCGGTCCCAAGACCCGCAAAGCCATGAATGTTTCCATCGATAAGCGTATCCGTCAAATTGAATTGAATCTGGAACGCTGGCGCTGGCTGCCTAACGATCTGGGCCATCGCCGCATCGTCGTCAATACCGCCGATTTCAGCCTGAGAGTCGTTGAAGGAGATGCGGATGTCCTGAAAATGCGCGTCGTGGTAGGGCGTCCGGCTCGCCGCACT
>JASFGJ010000381.1:0-4867 GCA_050123815.1 Desulfobacteraceae bacterium | reverse complement strand
TTTCGCGATCCGCATACCGAACAGGAGATGTTTCAGGATGATTTCACCATCGAGCTGGCCCGATCCACCGAGGAGGAAAAAAGGTCACAGCTCCAGCGACTGGCGGCCTTTCAGCAACGCAACGCCGATCAGGCACCCGAGGCCCTGGACAGGTTGAAGCATTCGGCCCTGACCGGCGGTAATCTTTTCGAAACCCTGATGGATACCGTGCGGTATTGCAGCCTCGGGCAAATTACCCAGGCGCTGTACGCGGTTGGCGGCAAGTACCGGCGCAACATGTAACCCTAATGCTGTAAAAGCCTGAGGCGCCCAGCGCCGGTGTTATCAAGGGTTCGCAGTATACGAATACGGCTTCACCCTCGATGCCTTGGCGCTGAACGCCTCAGGCTTTTACAGCATTAGGGTTACACCCTAACACTTAAAACTTAACGCTATACCCTATTTCTTGTTGCATCCGGCTTGGCATCTTCATTATGGTGCAGGATTGCGAACAGCGGTGTTTTTTCGATTCATGTCGGTTCTATTACAATGACAAAGGAGAGTCATCATGCGTGAAGCAGTTATCGTCAGTGCGGTGCGAACCCCATTGGGCGCTTTTAACGGCAGTCTGGCCGCCATCGGCGCCACGGATCTGGGGGCAATGGCCATCGCCGAAGCCGTCAAGCGGGCGGGTATTGACCCGGCCGAAGTGAACGAGGCCCTCATGGGGCAGGTGTTGCCCTGCGGTTACGGTCAGAATCCGGCCAAACAGGCGGCGGTCAAAGCCGGTCTTCCCAATGAGGTGGAGTGCATTACGGTCAACAAGGTTTGCGGCTCCGCCCTCAAGACGGTCATGCTGGGCGCCCAGGCCATCCAGGTGGGCGATGCCGATGTGGTGGTGGCCGGCGGTATGGAAAACATGACCATGGCACCGTACTTTTTGGACAAGGCGCGTTTCGGCTACCGCATGGGAGCGGGCCAGCTGAAGGACAGCATGGTTCACGACGGCCTGTGGGATCATGTCAACGATTTCCATATGGGCATCTCCAACGAAATGTGCTCGGAAAAGTACACCATCTCCCGTGAAGCGCAGGACCGCTATGCCGAAGCGTCCTACCAACGCACCCTGGCTTCCATCGAAAACGGCCTGTTCAAGGACGAGATCATGCCCATCGAGATCCCCCAGCGCAAGGGCGATCCCAAGGTGTTCGATACCGATGAATGCCCGCGTCCCACCAGCCTGGAGGCGCTGGCCAAGATGAAGCCGGCCTTTAAAAAGGGCGGCGTGACCACCGCAGGCAACGCTTCCATCATCAGCGACGGCGCCGCGGCGGTGGTGCTGATGGCCCGCGAAAAGGCCGAAGCCCTGGGTTGCACCATCATGGCCACCATCGGCGCCCAGGCCTCGGCCGGCATCGAGATGAAGTATGTATTGGTGGCGCCCATCTGGGCGGTGCCCAAGTGTCTGAAAAAAGAGGGCATCGGATTGGGCGATGTGGATTTGTATGAAATCAACGAGGCCTTTTCCGGCTCCACCTGCGCGGTGATCAACGAACTGAATCTGGATCCGGCCAAAACCAACATCGCCGGCGGCAGCGTGGCCATGGGACATCCCATCGGCGCCAGCGGTTGCCGGGTGCTGGTGACCTTGTTGCACAACATGATCCGTGAGGACAAAAAAATCGGTCTGGCCTCGTTGTGCCTGGGCGGTGGCGAGGCCGTGTCCATGATCGTCAAACGCTAACCCCATAGTTGCATAAAAAAAATGGCAAAAGGTAAATAAGGCGTTATGAGCGTTGGACTGATATCATATTTAGACCATACGCTGGGAATTGACCAACGGTTCACTTATGGATCGGGTCTATTTTATGCCATTTTTTTTACCCTACGGGAAAGCCGGAGGGCTCCAAATCCTGCGTTGGCAAGGGTTTGCAGTAATGTACTACGGCTTCACCCTTGCCGCCTTGACTTTGGAGCCCTCCGACTTTTGCAACAATGGGGTTAAATTTATTTATCGAAACGAAAAGAACCAACAGGAGGAAGTAATGCAGATAAAGACTTTCGGCGTCGTTGGCGCCGGGCAGATGGGCAGCGGGATCGCACAAGTGGCGGCCATGAGCGGGCTGGATGTGATCATGAACGACATCGAGGCGGCATTCACCGAACGCGGCATGGGCACCATCGACCGCTTTCTCTCCAAGGGCGTCGAAAAAGGGAAGATGGCCCCGGAGGATAAGGAGGCCACACTGGCGCGCATCACAACCAGCACCGATCTGGCCGATCTGTCCCGGGCGGATTTCGTAGTGGAAGCCGCCGTTGAAAAAGAGGATTTGAAATTTCAGATATTTCAAACGCTGGACAGCGTCTGCCGACCGGAGGTGATCCTGAGCACCAACACCAGTTCCATACCCATCGGCCGAATCGCCGCCCAAACCAAACGGCCCGAAAAGGTGATCGGTATGCATTTCATGAACCCGGTGCCGCTGATGAAGCTCGTGGAGGTGATTCGCGGCATCGCCACCTCGGAAGAGACCTTCAAAACCACCTGGGAATTGTCGGAAAAGTTCGGCAAAGTACCTGCGGAGGCAAACGATTTCCCGGGGTTTATCGCCAACCGCATTCTGATGCCCATGATCAATGAGGCGATATTTGCGCTCTACCAAAGCGTCGGTTCCCGTGAAGCCATCGACACGGTGATGCAGTTGGGGATGAACCATCCCATGGGACCGCTGGCGCTGGCCGATCTGATTGGTCTGGATACCTGTCTGGCGATTATGGAGACCCTGTACGACGGCTTTAAAGATTCCAAATACCGGCCCTGCCCGCTGTTGCGCAAATATGTGGAGGCCGGTTGGCTGGGCCGCAAAACCGGCCGTGGTTTTTATGAATATTGAACCAAAGGAGATACCATGGCGAAGAAAAAGTCGCCGGTTCCCATTGGCAAAAAGATCCGAAAAGTTCGTCTCGAAAAGAAAATGACGTTGGATTTGGTGGCCAATGATACCGGGTGCAGCACCGACTACCTCAAAAGCGTTGAAAGCGGCGAGCAGATTCCGCCGGTGGGAACGCTGTTGCAGATTGCCCGGGCCCTCCAGATCGACTCGGGCTTTTTGCTCAAAGAGCAGGAGCTGGTGCAGCAGGAACGGGCGAAGGCTTACGCCAAGCGAACCGACAATTATGCCTATGAGACCCTGACGCCCGGGGCCGAGAACAAACACCTCAAAGCGTTTCGTGTCAGTATCGAAGCCATGAAAGAGCACAAAGGTGTGGGATACCAGCACGAAGGCGAAGAGTTCGTCTATGTGTTGAAAGGGCAGGTTGAAATCGCCGTAGGCGACCACCTGAATCAACTGGGCCCGACCGATTCGTTGCATTTTAATTCCGGGATTACGCACCATATGCGCAACATCGGAGACGAGGACGCCGAGTTGCTGGTCGTCATATACAATCCGTAAGGAGTTAAGTATGTCGATTCAATTGACCGACGAGCAGTTGATGATTCGAAGCATGGTCAGGGATTTCGCACGCGAGGTGGTTGCTCCGGAGGCGGCCCGGCGCGATCACGACAAGCAGTTTCCAGGCGAGATCCTCAAGCAGATGGGCGAACTGGGCCTGATGGGCATGATGATTCCCGCCGAGCTTGGCGGCAGCGGCGCCGATACCGTCAGCTATGTGCTGGCGCTGTCGGAGATTGCATCGGCCTGCGCGTCAACGGCCGTGGTGATGTCGGTCCAGAATTCCATTGTTTGCGAGAGCCTCTACCGCATGGGCAGCGACGATCAGCATCAACGGTTTTTAAAGCCGCTGGCTCAGGGCGAGGCCATCGGTGCTTTCGCGCTCACGGAGCCCAATGCCGGTTCCGACCCGGTCAGTCAAAAAACAAAAGCCGTGCGTGACGGCGATACTTACATTCTCACCGGTACCAAACGCTTCATTACTTCGGGTAAGAATGCCGATGTGGTCATTGTCACTGCCGTAACCGATCCGTCCATGCGCCACAAGGGCATTACCGCATTTATCGTTCCCCGCGACACACCCGGATTTAAAGTGGGGTCGGTCGAAGACAAGATGGGCCTGCGCGCATCCGATACCACCGACCTCAATTTCGATGACTGCCCCATACCGGCCCACCAGCGGCTTGGGCAAGAGGGGCAGGGCTTTGAATTGGCCATGAAGGGACTGGACGGCGGCCGTATCGGGATTGCGGCCCAATCCATCGGTGTGGCCCGGGCGGCCCTGGATGCCGCCGTGTCCTATGCCCAGGAACGCGAGCAGTTCGGCGTCAAGATCTCCAAGTTCCAGGGACTGCGCTGGATGATCGCCGACATGGCCACCGAACTCGAAGCCGCCCGCCAGCTGACCTATTCGGCGGCCGCCATGAAAGACCGCGGAGAGAGCTATACCCAGCAGGCGTCGATGGCCAAGCTGTTTGCCTCCGAGATGGTCAACCGCGTCACCGCCCAGGCGTTGCAGATCCACGGCGGATATGGATACACCAAAGAGTATCCGGTGGAACGCTATTATCGCGATGCAAGGGTGTTTACCATCTATGAGGGCACGTCCGAGATTCAGCGGGTGGTCATCTCCAACAATATCTTCAAGGACAAACGCAAGCCGTAGGGGTCGATTTGCAATTGGAATCCGGTAATTGCATTCAATGGAAGGCACTGTTTGTTAAAGCTATGTGATAGAAAAGCATCGTTTAAAGTTCAAAGTTGAGGATTGGAATCGATTTTATAAAACCAGGTAAACACCTCACTGCGTGATTTTGTGTTGGGCTGCAGAATTAAATCCTCGAAATAGTCCCACGGGTGGCACCGGCAAGAATTGCCGGTGGCCGAAGGCCGGGAGGTCTTAAATAAAATCAAACCGGTTGTGCCATTGCTCC
>JASFGJ010000380.1:0-4876 GCA_050123815.1 Desulfobacteraceae bacterium | reverse complement strand
GCTAGGCGGCGACACGGTCTCCCCCATTGATAAGGTACTGAGATAACGAATCCCTCCGACTCAATGTGCATAGACAATGCCCTCAGCCAGCGGCTTGTGCGAATAATACGGCCTTTCTCTCCAGCTAATTTGGAAAAGATCGTCGAAGAGTGATAAAAGAGATACTTTCACCACATAATCCAAGGACAGAGATACAAACGGAGATTACCGAATGCAGCTTGAGGCCAGTCGGAAAGGCTGCCTGCTGCACTTTGAGCAACGCTGCCTTAGCAACCGTTAGATGCAGCGGAAGATCAGCGGCCCGCACTGTTTGAGCGAAGCGAGTTTGCGGGTCGCCTGTAGCGCATCTTACGGTTGCTTGGGCAGCGATTGCGTGTGCAGCAGGCAGCCTTTTCGACTGGCCGGCTTCAAAGACAAATTAAACATACAACTTATCCAATCATCTCAAATTGCCTTGATATTCGCTGCAGGTCTGAATAACTTATAAAGATGACACGTTGACGGTATCCGCTTAACTTCCAATAAATCTTCATACTGGAATTAAAAACCATGACAATCCAATCCAAACTGCCCGATGTGGGCATTACCATCTTCACGGTCATGTCCAGCCTTGCCGCCCGGCACGAAGCCATCAATCTGTCCCAGGGATTCCCCGATTTTGATGCCCATCCGGAGTTGATCGACCTGGTGAGCGGGTTCATGCGCCAGGGTCTGAACCAGTATGCCCCCATGCAGGGCGTACCTGCCCTGCGGCAGCAAATCGTGGACAAGACCCGTGCGTTGTATGGTGCCGAGATCGATCCCGACACCGATTTGACTGTCACGTCCGGCGCCACCGAAGCGCTGTTTGCGGCCATCACCGCCGTCGTGCATCCGCAGGACGAGGTGATCGTCATCGAGCCGGCGTTCGATTCGTATGTGCCGGCCATTGAACTCAATGGCGGCATACCGGTCTTTCAGGCCCTGACCTTTCCCGAGTATGCATATGACTGGAACCGCATTCAGGACGCCATCACGGAGCGCACCAGGCTTCTGATCATCAACTCGCCCCACAATCCAACGGGCACCGCCATGGACGCCGATGATATTGAGGCGCTGCGCACCATCACGGCAGACCGGGACCTGTTCATTCTGAGCGACGAGGTGTACGAGCATATTATTTTCGACGGCCGGCGCCACGAAAGCATGTTACGCTACCCCGATCTGGCCGCCAAAAGCTTCGTTATCAGCTCCTTCGGCAAAACCTACCACACAACCGGTTGGAAGATCGGCTACTGCATCGCCCCGGCGGCGATGACCACCGAATTTCAAAAGGTGCACCAGTTCTTGACCTTTACCAGCAACACGCCGATTCAGCATGCCTATGCCCAATTCATGGAGCGAAAAGAGCTCTATCTGCAATTGGGCGACTTTTATCAGAAAAAACGCGATCGCTTTCTTGACGTGATGCAGGCGTCGCGCTTCAACCCCCTGCCGTGCAGCGGCACCTATTTTCAAATGATGGATTACAGTGAGATATCAGACGAGTCGGATGAAGCCTTTGCACGGCGTTTGACAACGCAGCATGGGGTGGCGGCGATCCCGCCGTCGGTCTTTTACCACGACCGTCAGGACCACCGCGTCCTGCGTTTTTGTTTTGCCAAGCAGGACCAAACCCTTGAGCAAGCAGCGGAGCGCCTATGCAAGATCTGAAAGTAACCCTGATCCAGGCCGATTTAGATTGGGAAAAGATCGAAGCCAACCTGGAAATGTTCGATGCCAGCATCGATGCGATCGCAGAACCCTGTGATCTGATTGTGTTGCCCGAAATGTTTTCCACCGGTTTCAGCATGTCCGCCGAGACATTGGCGGAGCCTATGAGTGGTAAAGCGGTCACCTGGATGCAGGCCAAAGCCCAGGCATCAAAGACGGTGATTACCGGCAGCCTGATCATCGGCCAGTCCGACAAGTTCTATAACCGGTTGGTATGGGCCCGACCGGACGGCAGCCTGGCGACTTACGACAAAAAACACCTGTTTCGCTATGCCGACGAAGACAGCGTCTATACGGCGGGCGGCGAGCGCATCACCATGGATCTCAAGGGGTGGCGCGTGCGCCCCTTTATCTGTTATGACCTGCGCTTTCCTATCTGGTGCCGCAACCTGGATTTGGCTTACGACCTGGCCCTGTTTGTCGCCAACTGGCCGGCCAGACGTTCGGCCCATTGGCGCAAATTGCTTGTGGCGCGGGCCATTGAAAACCAGAGCTATGTCATCGGGGTCAACCGGGTGGGGATCGACGGAAACGGCCATGCCTACGACGGCGCTTCAGCCATCATCAACCCGCTGGGCGAAGCGGTTTTCGAAGGCACGGACAAGGCAATCACCCAAACGGCCACCCTTTCCTACCGGCAGCTTGCGGACTACCGAAAGGCATTTCCCGCCTGGAAAGATGCAGACAGCGACTTAGTCATCTGACCGTTGCGGCCTCATCACCAGGCGAAACCCGAGCCCGGGCCCAAATGCATCGGCCCGAAAATTGAACCGGCGTGCGCAGCGGGCGCTCCAGGAATCGAGACTCCAACTGCCGCCGCGAATGACACGATCGGTACCGGGCCGATCGATCCGCGGGTTTAGGATGGCGTGCGTGGCATAGGCCTCCGGATCGAAGCTGTCCAGGCACCACTCCCAGACGTTGCCGCTCATATCGTGCAACCCGAGTCCGTTGGGCGCTTTGCCGCCCACGGGGTGGGTGCTGCCCTGGCTGTTGGCTTCATACCAAGCCAATGCGTCAATATCCTCACCGCCGGCATAACGCTCGGACTTTCCGCCGCTGCGGGCGGCAAACTCCCATTGGGCCTCGGTGGGCAGGGAGAATTGAAACGAATCGTGATGGCCGCGGCTGAGCTTGCGCGCAAAGTCCATGGCATCGTCAAAGGTCACCTGTTCCACCGGATAGTGCGGCCCGTGGAAACTGGATGGATTGTCGTCCATCAGCGACAGCCATTGGGCCTGGGTTACCAGGGTGCGGCTGATGAAAAATGGATCCAGGCGGACCTCGTGCAGGGGTTTTTCGTTTTCAACTCCCTCGTCGAAAGGATCGCCCATCTCAAAGCAACCACCCGGAATATAGATCATTTCTACACCGCATAGTTTGTCAACCCAAGGTTTGTCCACGGCTGGCGTGGCGCTGCACTGCGGGCAGGTGTCCGATCCCGGCGGCAAGCGCTCGCCGCATTGCCTGCAGATCAGAAGGGCTTCGCATTGGGGGCAACGCTTCCAGGCAGTCTCTACGGATGCATTGCACTGAGGACATACCAATGATTGAAGCCGTGTCTCACACAACGGGCAGAGTTTCCAGTTGGGTTGAACCGGCTCGCCGCAGCCGGGACATTTCAGATCATTTGATTGTTCCTGCATTGCGTTTCACCTTCACTGCATAAAGTGGCATTTGTTTTCCTATATAGCCAATATACATAGAAAAAATGCATGTGTCCACTGGTCTGTTGCAACGATTTATTCCTTGTCGCTCGACGGTTGATTTCCAACGGAACGATAACCCATAAATCGGATCAATCGTACTGCTTTAAAGATCTGCGAACTCGATATTGAGGGGTTTTTTGATGATCAGGCGGGCGGTTTTTTTAAACTGCTCTGCGGCATCGGTAACGAAAATGCGACAGCGGCCCGTAGAGTCTGATCGGGAAACAACTCGTCCCTGTTTTGAATCGAGGTAGGCCCGCAGTTGAAGAGCGGTGGCTTCGGCCGAATCAACCAGGACGACGCTCGCGCCGATTTTCTTTTGGATGACGCGTCGCAACACTGGATAGTGGGTGCAGCCAAGGATCAGGGTGTCGATCTGTTTGTCTTTCAAGGGACGCAGGTATTTGCGAACAATCATGGCCGTCTCGGGTCGTTTCAGCCAGCCTTCTTCCACCAGCGGCACAAGCAAGGGGCAAGAAATCATGAAGACCTGAGCTTCGGGATGGATTGCCTGGATTTTTTCCCGATAGATACCACTGGAGATGGTGCCGCTGGTGCCGATCACGCCGATGCGCAACTTTCTTGATCGTTGCACGGCCAAGTTTGCGCCCGGTCCGATGACTTCGAAAACGGGCACCCCCTCCTGAGCATAATGTGCCCTTACGGCTTCGTAAGCGTAGCTCGAGGCAGTATTGCAAGCGATTAGAATCAACTGTGCGCCCCGGCGTATTAAAAAGTTAGTATTGTTCAAGGAGTACTTGATGATGGTCTCGGCGCTTTTACTTCCATACGGGGTTCTGGCCGTATCCCCCAGGTAGGTGATGTCATACCCGGGAAGCAGATCCATCATGGCCCGCACGACCGTCAAACCGCCTATGCCCGAGTCAAATACGCCAATCATCGAAGGCCTTTTAAACCTCTAGTGAACCTCTGGTTAATAGCTCCGTCAGGTCCCAAATGTGATATTTTTTCAATGCTCACTAGCCATTTTTAACATTTCGCCATCTTTTTTATGCAGCGTTAGGGTCAACCCTGACGCTGCAAAAGTCTGAGGCGTTCAGCGTCAAGGCATCAAGGGTGAAGCCGTACTCGTTATACTGCGAACCCTTGATAACGCCGACGCTGGACGCCTCAGGCTTTCCCGTAGGGTAAAAAAGATGGCATAAAATAGACCAAATCCTATAGTGAACCTCTGGTTAATAGCTCCGTCAGGTCCCAAATGTGATATTTTTTCAATGCTCACTAGCCATTTTTAACATTTCGCCATCTTTTTTATGCAGCGTTAGGGTGGATTTTTGTCGAGATATGAACGCACGCAGCGGATCACATGGGATGGATCCGCGTCCCGTTGCATGCCGGGGCACATTGCCGCCATGATCCGCCAGTTGGCTGGGTCCTTGAGAACACTTTCAATA
>JASFGJ010000379.1:0-4883 GCA_050123815.1 Desulfobacteraceae bacterium | reverse complement strand
TCATCCGCATGCTTGAATTTTCCGATCAGCTTGGTCAGCTCGGATACCGGTTTTGGCTTTTTGACCGGTTGGGTGATGCGATAGGCCCCGTTCTCCGATTCCCACAGTGGAAAATAGTTGGTGCGCACCGCTTGGCGGCACACCTGAATGGAGGAGTCCATGGCCATTTTCCAACCCACCAGGCACGGGCAGAAGACATGCAGGTAGACAAAGCCTTCCTTGACCTTTTCTTTGGCCTTGGTCAGTTTTTTGCCGTAGTCTTCCAGATGACTCAGGGTCGCCGTGGCCACATAGGGGATATCGTGCATGGACATCACCATGGGAAGATCTTTTTTGGCCGTGGTCTTGCCCTTGCTGGCGGCACCCACCGGCGTTGTGGAGGTGGCGGCGCCGTAAGGCGTGGCGCTGCTCCGCTGCACACCGGTGTTCATATAGCCTTCGTTGTCGTAACAGATATAGATGATGTTCTCGTTGCGCTCGGCCGCACCGCTCATGGTCTGGAAACCGATATCCTGGGCACAGCCGTCACCGGTATGACAAACGATGGGTGCGTCGATACCCGCCTTGCGATAATAGCGGGACAATCCCGTGGCGCTGGAGGCGACGCCGGTCATGACATTGGCATAATAGGAGTGCTTGTGCCAGGCGCGATCGTTTTGACCGTGAAGGGTCGGGGCCGAACAGCTCGGGGTTCCGAACAGAACCATTTGTTTTCCCATGATTCTCGAGACCAGCCGAAGGTTCAGCTCCATGGTGCAGCCGGCGCAGCACGAGTTGCCGGGAGAGAACTGGTCTTCATCCACATAGTATTGCGCAACTTTAGGCATTTTTTTCTTTATCTCAGCCATTTTTTATCCTTTCTCGACTTAGGGCAACCAGGTCACTTCCTGGTAGGCGTTGCCCTGCGATGCATTGTGAATACCATCGACCATACCGGCGATATGCTCCTTGGTGATGTCCATGTTGGCCAGACCGTCGATAAAGCTCAGCATGGGCATGATACCGATGTGGCGGGTGATGGCATTGAGCTCCATATAGAGTGGACCGCATCCCCAACCGAAACAGATGCTGCGGTCCAGAACACCCACCGCCTTCTTGCCTTTCAGGACTGGCGTCAGCCGCTCCACCGGAAAGGGGCGGAAGAGCCGCAATTTGACCAAACCGACCTTGATGCCCTCTTCCCGTTTGGCATCGATCACCGTTCTGGCGGTCCCCACGGCGCTTCCCGATGTGACCAGCACAATGTCCGCATCGTCACAGCGGTAGGCCTCGATCTGACCGCCGTAGCTGCGGCCGAAAGCCTGGTTGAAGCTGTTGTCGATGTCATCCCATTTCTCTTTTACGCGTTCCATGGCGGCCATGTGCTTCTTGCGAAATTCAACATAGCCGGCGCCCATGCCGTGACTGCCGCACCCGATGGCCTGCCCGGGTTTCAACGTCATTCTCTGGGGTTGGTCTTTGAGCGGCGCCAGAAATTGATCCACCGCTTCCTGCTCCGGAATGTGGATGGCCTCGGCCAGAAATGAAAGGTAGTAACCGTCGTAGTTGAGCATCACCGGCAGCTGGATATCGTGATCTTCGGCCAGCCGGTAGCACATGATGACCGAATCGAAAATCTCCTGGCAGTTTTCGACGACAATCTGCACCCACCCGGAATCGCGGGTTGAAATCATATCCTGCTGCCCGGAGTAGACCGCGTGAATTCCCGGCGGTTCGCGGTTTACGTTCACCATCACCACCGGGGCGCGGTAACCGGCGGTTTGCAGCAGGGCGTCGTACATGTAGACCAAACCGTAGGACGAGGTTGCCGTAAACGCCCTTGCGCCGCCCATGGAGGCGGCGCAGACCACATTCTGGGCGGAGTTTTCGCCTTCCACAGGTACATATTCACAATCGAGGATTCCGTCGGCATGAAATTGGGCCAGCACTTGAACCAATTCGCTTTGGGGGGTAATGGGATAAGCCGCCACCACATCGGGACGGCACTGCAGCACTGCGTGTGCCGCTGCGGCGTTTCCTGTAATGACTTTCATATTACTCTTGGATTGGGCACTCATCGGCATATTCTCCTTCGGGCGTCATGGTTATCGCTTTTTTGGGGCACTCCTTGGCGCAGATACCGCATCCCTTGCAGTATTCAAGGTTCACACCGTAGTAATCGCCATCGTCGACAAAGCATTGCGTCGGACAATAAGCCACACAGATGCCGCAGGCGTTGCATTTTTCAGTACTCAGGATCGGACGCTCCGTGCGCCACTCACCGGTTTTCAGGCACAGCAAGGGTTTGTTGCCGTCCGACCAGCTTGCCTCTGTTTCGTAGATATATTTTTCTTCTTTTGCTACTGCCATGAACGCACCTCCACTTCGTTGTACCCCCTTTGGGCATTGCGAACATTCATTTCAAGCAATTCGCCGCTTAAATAGTCGGACAGCCCCTTGAGTACCGAGTCCAGGCCAAACCAACCGGTGGTGGCGGCCAGTGAACCGAGAAGGCAGGTGTTGGGAATATCCTTGCCGATCTCGCACAACGCCACATGGGTGGCGTTGATCATGCCGGCTTTGCCGATATTTCCAACCGGCGGTTTTTCGATGGGATTGGGGGTGTTTAAAATCAACACCCCTCCGGGTTTGATCCCGTCATAAAGGCTCTCAAGATCCAAAAGGGTGGGATCGATGACCACGATGCAGTCCGGAGTGTAAATCTGGGTCTTCTCATTGATCGTTTTGTCGTCAAAGCGCGTAAATGCAACGACCGGCATGCCTCTGCGTTCGAAGCCGTACATCGGAAAGCTGGCGACATGCTTGCCTTCATATGCACATGCGGAAGCTATCATTTTGGCCGCCAGCACGGCGCCTTGACCGCCTCTACCATGTATTCTGATCTCTTTTGCAGACATGGGAACAGGGTTCTCCTTTCTCCTATTGCGGAGTTTCCTCCATCAGTTTTTGTTCAATATCTTTGCGTAAGGCTTGTTTGTTCAACTTCTCCGCCTTCGTCAGCGGCATACTATCGACAAATTCGATGCGCTCGGGCAGCTGAAGCACGGCTGCATTTTGACCCTTCAGAAAGGCAATGACATCTTCAAAGGTCAGGGTCGCCCCCGGTCTGGTTTGAATATAGGCGCAGGCGCGTTCACCCATCAGGGGATCCGGCATGGGAATCACCGCCACGATGACCACATCGGGGTGGCGATTGATCAACTTTTCGATTTCGGTGGCGCTGATGCTCTCGCCTCCCCGGTTGATCATCTCCTTGCTCCGGCCGGTGAGGGTGATGTAGCCTTTTTCGTCGATTTTGGCCAGATCGCCGGTCCTGAAGAATCCGTCGTTGTCGAAGGTATTCGCGTTCTCTTCGGGATTCTTGTAGTATCCCGAAAAGACGCAAGGCCCTTTCACCAGGAGTTCGCCGGTGGTGCCGGACGGCACCTCGTTTCCTTCAAAATCGACGACTTTGTAAATATCGTGGGGAAAGGTGGGCCGGCCGACGGTGCAGCAGACGGTTTCCAAATCATCGGCGCTGCGCGTGATGCAGGTCATCCCTTCGGTTCCGCCATATCCGTTGTAAAAACACATCCGGAACCGTTCCATGACCTCTTTGACGACGTCGGGATGGCTGGCGGCGCCGGCGCTGTGCATTTTCTTCAGCGAGCTGATGTCGTAGCGGTCCAGATCGTCGTATTGAAGCAGTCGTTGCGCCAGCGTCGGCACCCAGACCACGGCGGTGACTTTTTCCTGTTCGATGGTCTTGCATATGTCGGCGTTTTTGGTGGATTCCTGTAATATCAGTCTCCCCTGGGTGATGACGCTTCCCAGCAAGCCTTTGGTAAACGAGAGGTCGTGTCCCACCGGTCCGGCGATCATCGTGGTGTCTTCGCAATGCTGATCCCACGACATGGAGCAGAATTCGACGCCGCAGGCCAGGCTGTTGTGGGTGCGGGGAACAATTTTCGGCGCACCGGTGGTACCGCCCGTGGGTCCCATGTGGGCAACCTGCAAGGGGTTTGGCTTGTGCTTGGCCAGAAGGGAGAGGTTATCCGGCGTCCGATCGTTGTCGCCGATCAAATCTTCCAGACTCGAAAAGCCGGCCCTGTCAACGTTGCCCCGTACGGTGATCACATTTTTTATTTCAGGGTTATCTTTCAGAACATCGTCGATAATGGGCACGAAATCGACCTTGTGGGTCTGTTTGGGGACAATCCATGCCGTGGCGCCGGTGATCTTTGCCAGGCGATCGACCTCGAACTGACGGTATCGCTCGATCAACAGGACGGGAATGGCGCCGATCTTTTGGCATGCAAAGTAGGCCGCCACGAATTCGTTCCAGTTGGGCAGCTGGATCAACACACGATCCGTGGATTGGATGCCCAGTTTGATCATCCCGAGCGCTGCTCGATCGGCTTTTTCCCGGGCCTGTCCGTAGGTCATGCGGCCGATGCGGTCGACAAAGGCCTCTTTTTCCGGATGCATGTCCGCCGCCCGATCCAGAAAATCGCCAAGGGTCAGACCGCGCCACCAGCCATTGTTGATATAAGTCTGAACATCTTCTTCTTTATAAGGCACAACGCCTTCCAGCAGCTCGAACATTGCTGTACTCCTTGCATGCTCTTTGAAACCACTTCTTTGATCCTAAACCGCCAATCCGATTTTGGCGCCTTCGCGCATGGCGTCCACGATCAGGCCGGGCTCCTTGCAGCTGCCGATCACGTGGGTCTCCGCCACCAGCCCTTTGAGCTGTTCGGCGATGGAGGTATTGGGCCCCCAGTCCTGGGTGGTGATGATGTTTTTGCCTTTCATGACATATTTGCGTTTGTCTTTCAGGGAGACTTCCAGTCCTTCGCCGGTGATTTTCTGATACTCCACTCCGGCCCAGACGGGCACATGGT
>JASFGJ010000378.1:0-4901 GCA_050123815.1 Desulfobacteraceae bacterium | reverse complement strand
TTGCAGACCTCTGCCTTACCACTTGGCTATGCCGCCAAAAAAAAATGGAGCGGGAAACGGGATTTGAACCCGCGACTTCGACCTTGGCAAGGTCGCACTCTACCACTGAGTTATTCCCGCTCAGTTAGACAGCCGTAAATATCGACTTCTTTCGATCTTGTCAAGAAAAAATCAAACTCGCACACCCTGCCGGAAACGGCAAGCAGGGAAACTAAGGCTTGAGAAGGCTTCGAAAACGTATAAAATAATCGGTGCCGGACCACAGGGTCAGCACCAAAGCCCCCCAAAGGAAAAACATCCCCACCAGGTGAAAGTCAATATATAAATAAGAATAGTGCAGCAACAGGGGGATCATGGCGGCGATTTGAAAGCCGGTTTTATATTTTCCCAAATTCGAAGCAGATAAGTCGAGCTTGTGCTGCGCAATGATGCTGCGCAGTCCGGTTACCGCCAGCTCACGCCCGATGATCACGCAAACCACCCAGGCGGGCACACGCCCTAACGCTGCCAGCATGATCATGGTTGAAGAGATCAGCAACTTGTCGGCAAGCGGGTCCATCACCGTCCCAAAATCGCTCACCATTCCTCTGCTGCGCGCCAGATGGCCGTCCAGATAATCGGTGATGGCGGCGATGCTGAAAAACAAAGCGGCCAAAAAACTGGTGAATCGGTTGGGTGCATAGAGCAACACCACAATGATGGGCACCGAAATGATCCGAAATAACGTCAAGGCATTGGGATTGCTGACGATTCTTTTAATATGATCCTGCAGCTGCATGGGCTGCCCCTTAGATGTATGAGTCGCCACGATTACTTGTTGGCCTTGCTCCAATCATCCAAGAATGCCTGGATGCCTTTGTCAGTAAGCGGATGGGCCGCCAATTTGCTCAACACATTGAACGGAATGGTCGAGATGTCGGCGCCGACCAGCGCCGCATCAAGCACATGCAGGGGATTGCGGATGCTGGCAACGATAACCTCTGTATCATAGGCATAGTTGCTGTATATCTCGACAATCTGTTCAACCAGGAGCATGCCTTCCTGCGACAGGTCATCCAGTCGACCCACAAACGGGCTGACGAAGGTTGCGCCGGCTTTGGCAGCCATTAGAGCCTGCAATGGCGAAAAGACCAGCGTCACGTTTGTCTTGATCCCTTCGGAAGCCAGTTGGCGTGTGGCTTTCAAACCATCCACCGTCATTGGGACTTTAATGGTAATGTTATCGTGTATCTTGGCCAGATCTCGCGCTTCGCCCACCATGCCGTCGGTTTCCAAACTGATCACTTCAGCGCTGATAGGTCCGTCGACGATGCTGCAGATTTCGGTGATGATCTCTTTAAAATCACCGCCCTCTTTGGCGATCAGGGATGGATTGGTCGTTACACCGTCCACCATACCCATGGCATTGGCCTCTTTGATCTCAGCGATATTGGCCGTATCAATAAAAAACTTCATTGAGCAACTCCCCTTATGAATTGGATATTGTGTCTAAACTTCAACGCGGCTTTCGCGATTGCATCATCATCTCAACCAATTAATATTCAGGATTCATGATCCGCCGACGCCTGGGCCAGGTAGCGGTCCCGGCAGCGCTCGCTGCAAAAATCGAGTCTTTGGTTGCCCTGCATCAAAGAGACCCCTTTTCGCTGAATGAAATAGGCGCCGCAAACCGGATCTTTGATCATGACATCATCGACTTGCCCGCCGGCAGCCTCCTGACCATTGGTTCGTTGCTCCCCCCCCCCGCCGAGCCAGGATTTAAGGGCACGATAGATAAGCACCCCGGCGATGGTGAGTATTAGCAGCCGTAAGAGCATTTTTCAATTTCCTGATCATCTGTAACCAACTGATTTAACAGATCTTGTACGCTCACCCTTAGAAGGGGGTGAACGATAGTTGGGTCTATATCACATATGGGTTGCAAGACAAAGCGTCTTTTGTGCATCCGTGGATGAGGCAGTGTCAGCTCAGCTGTCTCGAGAATCTGATCCCCATAAAAAATGATATCCAAATCGATAATCCGCGGGCCAAAGCGCACGGTATCGGCTTTGCGTCCGAGCATGCGCTGCACCGCCTGTATCTGATTGAGCAATTGTATGGGCGGTACTGACGTCTGAAGTTTCAGGGCTGCATTCAAAAACCAATCCTGCTCCCGAAAATCCACGGGAGCCGTTCGGTAAAATGGGGAACGCCCGATCACATGAATATCCGGATCCGATCGCAACGCTTCGATGGCCTGGCAGCAGTTGTTGAGCAGGTCACCGATATTTGATCCGATGGATATATATACCAAATCAGCCATGATGAGTTGAATTAGCGCATTCGGATACAATTGAGCAAGATTTAAATTTTGAAGGCCTCCGGCCAATTCCGCCAGTGCCGAAGGGTGCCAGAGTCCCCCGCCAAAGACCAGCGGGATAAAAAGGCGCCGCGGGTGAAGCCGTATTCCGAATACTGCGAGCCCGCGGCAACGCCGAATCTGGCGTCCTCCGGCGCTGGCTACTCATATTGCCAGGCGTCATCGCTTAGCTCGCCCTCATAAATTATCCGGGCGTCCCCCTCGAGAAATATCTCTTTAAAACCGTTTTCAGTTTGTGAGAAAAAGACATTCAATAGGCTTCCGCTTCTGGATCTGAGTGAAATGGGCGAGGGTAATGATTTACGCGCGGCCAGAACCAATGCAGCGGCCACAATGCCGGTGCCGCATGCCAAGGTTTCATCCTCAACCCCACGCTCATAGGTTCGCACGACCCATTGCCGCCCGTCTTGCCCAATGAAATTGACATTGGTTCCGGCCGGTGAAAAGTCTGCATGATGCCGGATTTGACGCCCGATGCCCACCACGTCTACGGCTTCGATATCAGCTACCTCTATCACGACATGGGGAACACCGGTATTGATACGGTCGTAATCATGCACCGCCTGATCAACCTGTACCCGGCCACCCAGTTCCAAATCATGGGGGTCGGTCATGTTGATCTTTACCCGGTCATTTAAGACCTGGGCCCGGATAAGGCCGGCGATTGTTTCGAAAGCCATTTCTTTACCGGCAATATCGTTTAGCAACGCAAATCGGGCCGTGCAGCGCGCGCCGTTGCCGCACATCTCGGCAACGCTGCCGTCTGAATTGAAAAAATTCCACTTGAAATCCGCGCTGCGGGACGGTTCGATCAGAATCAGGCCGTCGGCCCCAACGGAGAGTTTGCGCCGGCAGACCCTGGCTGCAAACACGGACAAATCGTCCATGGGAATGATATTGTTGCGGTTGTCTATAATGATAAAGTCATTGCCGCTGCCGCTCATTTTGTAGAAAGGAATTGTCATCTTTTATCCGTCCTGAAAGTAAAGTGGTGCGTTCATTTTGCTTCTATTTTTACTACATTCGAATCCGGTCCCTGGGCACCGGATGACTCGATTGGCACCACTTTAAAATGATAGCGATATCCAACTTGCGCAGTTGCCTCGAATTCAAGCGCATGGCGTTGCGTGCGAAGGATGGGCTGCAGTTTTTCGGTTCCGATCCTTTGGAATATCATTGGGCAGCCAGGGCATTCGGGCTGCGAGACAGATCGCTGCGATTTCAACACATGGTAGCCCACAGCAGGCGATTCACCACCGGGATGGTGCCAGCCAAGCAGTACACGACCATTGCTGCGGGCGGCTGTCAGATCCGTGATAGAAGGCATGGGGGGCTGTTCGGGTGCAACCGGGGGGGCTTTTACACCACAGCCCCCCCACAGCAGCACGCCTGCTATCGGAAGCACCAACAGCAGATAGAGGCAGTGTTCAGTGGTTATCTTCTTCACGGCAAAACGGCTCTTGGTTGTCGAAAGGGACTTGGCATGCCAGGAATTTGCGTGCCGATTCAATGGATGCCCGAACCTGTTTGGGCGCTGTACCGCCGGCGGACAACCGCCGGGCAATCATATGCTCCAGTGTCAGATGATCGAAAAGATTCTCTTTAATCGCCGACGAAAAGGTCTGCAGCTCTTTAAGCGTGAGCTCGTGCAACTCCTTGTTTTTGGACAGCGCAAAGGCGACGGCTTTGCCGACAATCTCGTGGGCCTTGCGAAACGGTATCCCCTGCCCCACCAGATAATCGGCCATGTCCGTAGCATTCAGGTAGCCGACCGATGCGGCCTCCCGCATGGTGTCGACGTTGACTTTGATGCGGGGAAGCATTCGCTCATAGACCTCGATACAGGCCTGCAGCGTATCGACGCTGCTGAACAGTGACTGCTTGTCTTCCTGCATGTCCCGATTATAGCTCAAGGGCAAGGATTTCATCAGTGTTAACACAGCCATCAGGTCTCCGATGACACGTCCGGTTTTACCGCGAACCAGTTCGGGAACATCCGGGTTTTTCTTCTGGGGCATGATGCTGCTGCCCGTGGCGAACGCATCGGGCAGTTCGATAAAACCAAACTCGGAAGAAGACCATAAAACCAGCTCTTCGCTGATACGGCTGAAATGGACCATGCAGATGCTGGCGGCGGCCAGGAACTCAAGAATGAAATCCCGGTCGGCCACCGTATCCAGGCTGTTGGCGCTGACGGCGGGAAAGTCGAGGAGTTCGGCCGTATATTCACGATCGATGGGATAGGTGGTGCCTGCCAGTGCGGCGGCTCCAAGGGGCATGACATCGGTGCGTTTGAGACTGTCCAACATGCGCTCGGCGTCACGCTTGAACATTTCGTAGTACGCCATTAAATGATGAGCCAGAAGAACCGGCTGGGCGCGCTGCAGATGCGTGTAGCCCGGCATGACGGTTTCGGTATGCTGATCGGCCAGCTCGACAAAGGCATGGCACAGACGATGGAGTCCATCGACGACGGCACGCGTGGCGCTGCGCAGAAACATCCTCACATCCAGGGCCACTTGGTCGTTTCGGCTGCGCGCCG
>JASFGJ010000377.1:0-4903 GCA_050123815.1 Desulfobacteraceae bacterium | reverse complement strand
AACATCGACACGAAAATTGTGTCGGACGCTTTTTCATTTATCGTTGAAAATGAAACCATTGATGTCAAATCCGGCAGCATGGCGTTGGCGACGGATCGAAAACTGAAGCATTTCACTTCCACGTGCAGCTGGCAGGGCCTGTCCGCCGGTGAAAAATTCGATATCGGCGACATGTCGATGGCATCCAATCTGGAGATGGTGTCGACCTTCATCTGGGATGGGGACGCCAGCTTCAGCTTGCAGAACATCAAAGCTCAGGAAAAAGAAAATCAATTTGGCATTAAAGGCATAAAGGGCAAATACCTTTTCGATGTCGCCGATGATCAAACGACAATGTCCTGGGAGGCCCTATTTTCGATGGAGAGCCTTGACGCAAAAGATATTAACGTCGATGACGCATCGGTCCGCTTCGTCACAAAAGGGCTCAATGTCAAGGGCTATGAGGAGTTTATGAAGTTGTACGCCCAAAACGTATCCGAACTTTTCGGCCAAATGGAGGCACTTCAAAATGATCCCGAAACAGCCAAGGAGATCATGGACAGGCAGATGGCCGCAATGGGATTCAATATGATGGCCATATATGAAAAACTGCTCAAGGCGGGGCTTGAACTCCAGGTTGCGGACTTGGCGATCAAGCTGCCCCAAGGAGACATAACGGGCGGTTTGACCTTGCGGCTGCTTAAAGACATGACCTTCATGCAATTCGCTCCCATTGTCACCCAGCCGGAACTGCTCTTCGACATTGTCTATCTTAAATCAGATTTCAGCCTGCCGGCCGG
This sequence comes from Desulfobacteraceae bacterium, assembly GCA_050123815.1. Lineage (GTDB taxonomy): Bacteria > Desulfobacterota > Desulfobacteria > Desulfobacterales > Desulfosarcinaceae > JARRKU01. Next base: position 4,124 of record JASFGJ010000377.1, on the reverse strand, counting down.
CCTGGTGGGAGACAACACCAAGCTGCAGGAGCCGGTATTTCCTGGTATGAAGACCGGTCTATTTGTTAAAAACGGAGACAACCTGGTCCACGCGGCGGAAACCGCCGACGGCAAACTGATGGTCAACGGCGAGGAAGTTGTCTTGACCCAATGACAGTCAATGACCGATGATCTTTACCGGCCCGGCGGCGGAGAGAATCTCTTCGTAGACGGCAGCGGGATCGTCTTCATAGCGTTTGGAGAAGTGAAACGGGACCAGGCGTTCCACGCCGGCCCGACGGGCAATCTCCACCGCTGCCAGGGTGGTAAGATGCTGCGTGGCGCCGGCTTTGTCTTTATGCGCCATGGTGAAAGCGGTTTCGCAGAACAGGGTATGGGCGGCGTCTGCCAGTGCGACGACCTTCTCCCGGTTGGCGGGTGTATCGGCCATGTCGGCGGCATAGACCAGTTTCTTGCCGGGGCGAATGATGGTCAATTCCCGCGCCAGCTTTCCGGCGCTGAGCCGTGTTCCATCGGGAAGATCAATCGCCATCTCCGGCGTCTGAGCGGCGATACACGCCTTCAGTCGGCCAAGCCAGGGACCCGGCTCCAGTCGGTAGGCAAGCAGTTGATCCTTGCGCACACTGATCTCCATCTGAAACGTCAGCGCATAGGCCAGGGACGGGATGTTGTGATCGCAGACCACCGCCTTGATGCTCAGATCATCTTCGGATAGAAGCACGCCGTCCGCCACCGGCAGCGTGGGCAGGACAACCTTCGGGCTGCCCGGCGTAAACCGCACCCGTTTGAGCCGGGCGCCATCAAACTCGCCGACCTCGAAAACAGGGGCATTGTCTTCGATGCGATCCCAGGTAATGGCGCCCAGAAAATTCTCGATGCGCGCGAGCGTCTTTGCGGGGCCGAAGATTTTACACGGCCCGAACGACCCGATCCTTGAGCGCAAAAACCAGAGAAATCCCCCAATGTGGTCCATGTGGGCATGGCTCAGGCAGACGGCGCTGACCTGATGAGCCACCCGGGCGGCCAGCCGTGCCGGATCGCCCAGGTCGAAGAGAAAACTCCTTCTTTGGTTGCGAAGGCGCACATGCACCAGGGGGTCGCCGAAAACGCCGCCCACCAGGGTGGCCCAGGCCGGTCCCACCCGGCTGAAGACCGGTGCGCTGCGGGTGCCCGGGGGAGCCGTTTCCGCGGGGCCCCGCGGTTTGGTATTCAGGGGAAAAGCGTGGGGGATGGTCTCCAGCCAGCCCCGGGCGTTGCGGCCGGCATCCCTGATGAGAATGCCCGACGGCGCGCCCTCGCTGCCCGCAGGTGCCCGCACGGTCAGCACCCCATCGGCCATTGCTGCCACCTCACCCATTGCTAAAGTCCGGCCGTGGGGATCAAGCAGTGCGGCCTGCCGGCCGACCCAGGCATCGGGCAGGTGCCGGGGCGGCGGTGTCCCCAGAGCAGCCGACTGCCCCAATGAATAGGTTTGCCGGGTGCTGTGCGCCAGATAGTTGTCCCACAAGCCGGTGCGCTTTACGGCCCTCTCCTTCTTTGGCGGCCGCGCGGCCCGGGGGGAGGCGGGCAGTTGCATCACTTTAGCCGGCAGCCAGCCCAGCTCGGCGGCCAGCGGCAGAGACTCTCCCTCCCGAACCAGGGCCACCGCAACATCCACCTGAAGCACCTTGACAAGGGCCGTGAGCAGTTCGGCCCCGGCCACACCTCGAACCACACCGGGCGGATCGATCACTAATGGACCGGACAGGCCGGCTTCAACGGCGTCGTTGAGAAGCCGGCCGGCGGCCTGGGCGAGGGGCAGGCGGAAACGGGCCGCATCCAAGCTGCACAACGCCTGACAGCCGGCCCAGCGAAACGTGTCGCCGTCCCACCAGCCCCGGTTCAGGGCCCCGGGTATGCCAAAAGCCGGACTGCCGGGGTCCAGCGACAGAATCCAGCCCCCGCCATGTTGCCGGCTGAACCAGCGCGCCAATTCAAGGGCCAGGGTCGATTTGCCCACACCCATGGCGCCCCATAAAAGGACACGCGCGTGTCCTTTCAATCCCTGTGCAAGTTGTCCGATTTGATTATCGTGATCCATAACGCGCTTTTTCTATTCATTTCAAGGCGACCGCTTTTGGAACATGCCGGCTGCTCACCATCGTATTAGGCTTATCTGCATCCGGCAGACAACATTTATTTGCAAAAGCCGCGGTTTTGGCCCGGGAAACCAAGCAAGAATCTGATAACATGTTATTTTTCAATATACTTTGTCGGCGCATGACTTACAATCCTCAACTTTCGGCTTTCGTTATTGCTCTTAAGAAGGTGCCTCCAGCGGGTTTGATGCAAGACCTCCCTTCTGGATAATTCATTTCGAATAACAAAAGATTCACCTGGAATAAGCTTTCCATGTCCACGTTGTGTACCCTCAACATGAGGTTCTTTCAAAATCTTTCCCGCCTGAGATCGGCGGGATCTTTGGCAATCAAATTTAAATCAACCAATGGAAATAAAAAAAAGGAAGGAGATAAAAATGGGCTGCCCGAAAATGGAGATCGCGCTCAATTCCGAACAGAAGGCAATGGTGGAGACGGCCGGGAGATTCGCCCGGGAGGTCATGCGTCCGGCGGGGATCAAACTCGACAAACTGGACGCCAAAGCCATCGTCCAGAAAGACTCTCTCTTGTGGTCGGTGTACCGAAAATACTATGAACTGGGTTTTCACAAATTGATCATTCCCAAATCCCTGGGCGGGTTGGAGGTGGACCCACTCACATGGACCCTGATCGTCGAACAGTTGGGATACGGTGACGCCGGGCTGTGCGAAAGCCTGGCCGCCTCCTTGGTGCCCTTTCTGCTGGGCGCCGCGTTTGGCGGCCCCCAGGCCCATGATTGGGTGAAGGCGTATTGCGACGACACCCGCGGCGGGATGATCGGATGTTTCGCATTCACCGAGCCGGATCACGGGTCGGATTGGGTGCTGGCCGCTCAGCCCGGTTTCGACAAACCGGAGCGCGCCCCTTCGGTCCGAGCGGTTCGAGAGGGCGACGACTATATCATCAACGGGCAAAAGTCGGCCTTCATCAGCAACGGCCCCATCGCCACCCATGTGCTGCTCATTTTTTGCGTGGATCCATCCAAGGGGATGCGGGGAACCGGCATCGCCCTGCTGCCGATGGATCTGCCGGGGATCTCGCGGAGCGAACCGTTGGACAAGCTGGGGCTGCGCGCCTTTCCCCAGGGAGCCCTTATCTTTGATGATGTCAAAATACCCAACGCGATGATGCTGTTTGCAGAGCCGGATGACGGTTTTCAGACCCAGCAGTGGATCCTGACACCGGCCGGCGAGCTGTTGAGCTCCCTGGGGGTCGGGTTGGCGCAGGCCGCCTTTGACGAGGCGCACCAATACGCCCAGGTGCGCATCCAGGGCGGCAAACCCATCATCGAGCATCAGAGTATCGGATTGAAGCTTTTCAAGATGTTCACCATGATCGAGTCCGCCCGAGCCTATTCCCTCCGCATGGCCCAGCACAATGCCGCCAACCCGCCTGGGTCCGCCATGCACGCGCTCTCTTCGAAGGTCTATTGTACGGAGACGGCTTTTCAGGTGGCCAGTGAAGCCATGCAAATCCTGGGCGCATACGGTCTGAGCAAAGAGTACCCCGTGGAGAAGATGTTCCGGGATGCCAGGGCCGGCATGATCGGTGAGGAAAACAACGCCCTCTCCCTGGCCGGCACCGCTTTCTTGTCTAAAACGGTTTAAAACAATCGACATCTTCAATAAGGAAATTCGTAATGAAAATAGAGTGGCCCTCTCGGCTATCCGAGTGGGCCATTTTAATGTCTGACAACTCGTCATTATGGATGGGCATGTACAGAGCACCGAGTCTCGAACAAACCGTAAATGTTCACCCAAACGTATCAATCGTCGGAGAGTTCCAATCCCCTTTGGCCTGCCAATTGCATCTATTATAAAAAAGGTCTGCACAAGGGCCTATATCACGACATGGCCTTCCCGTTCCAGCACCAATAAGTTATCGAATTGTTAACATATTTTTTCAGCCCGCGTTGAAAGGAATCAGCATGGACAGGATAATGGCGCTATTGGGACTCATCTTGGTGTGCACGTTTGGTTGCAGCGG
>JASFGJ010000376.1:0-4909 GCA_050123815.1 Desulfobacteraceae bacterium | reverse complement strand
GCGTCCACGGGGCCATCAACATGTTAGGGCTCGCCAAGCGGGTCAGGGCCAAAATTCTGCAAGCCTCGACCAGTGAAATCTACGGTGATCCGGAGATCCATCCCCAGCCCGAAAGCTATTGGGGCCGGGTGAATCCCATCGGCCTGCGCGCCTGCTACGATGAAGGCAAACGTTGCGCTGAAACCCTTTTCTTTGACTACCACCGGCAGCATCAATTGAAGATAAAGGTCGCCAGAATATTTAATACATATGGTCCTCGCATGCATCCCAACGACGGCCGCGTCGTCTCCAACTTTATTGTGCAATCGCTAAAGAACGCGCCAATAACCATCTACGGTGACGGAGGCCAGACACGTGCCTTCTGTTATGTGGATGATCTGGTGGACAGCCTCATCAGGCTCATGGAAACACCGGACGAATTTACCGGCCCTGTCAACCTCGGCAACCCGGTTGAATTCACTATCCTCGAACTGGCCCGCAAAGTGATTGAGCTAACCGGATCGAAGTCCAAAATCATTCACGAGCCCCTGCCCCAAGACGACCCCAAACAACGCAAGCCGGACATCTCCGTGGCGAAAAGCGAACTCCAATGGGAGCCGAAGGTTACCCTGGAACAAGGTTTAAAGAATACCATTGCCTATTTTGACAAGCTGTTAAGTGAAGCTTGAGGTTAATCCCCCGACCGCACACGTTCGGTCAGCCGGGTCGTGCTGTAACCCTTGATCAGTTTGACGAGCTTTACGGTTCCACCGTAAGCTTCGACGATATCTTTCCCTACGACCTGATCCGGATTGTAATCCGATCCTTTGACAAGAATATCCGGTTGAATCGCCTCGATCAACGCCAGGGGCGTATCCTCGTCAAAAAGGACGACCAGATCCACGCATTCCAGGGCGCTCAACATTGCAGCACGATCGTTCTCAGATAAAATGGGCCGCTGCGGCCCTTTGAGCCGCCGCACCGAGTCGTCCGTGTTGAGCCCGACCACCAGACGGTCTCCCAGTGCGCGCGCCTGGTGCAGGAGGCTGATATGCCCTGGATGCAGCAAATCAAAACAGCCATTGGTGAACACAATTTTATCAGAAGCGGTTTTCCACTCCTGAATGCCGGCCAGCGCAGAATCGAGCGCCCTCATTTTTGCGGCTGCGTATGGATATTGGTGCTGGCGATCCGCATAGGCAAGCGCGGCGGACAGTTCCGAATTGAGAACGGGTTGGGTGCCCAGTTTGCCGACGACAATACCGGCCGCAAGGTTGGCCGCTCGACTGGCATCGACCATCGAAGCCTGGGCAGCAAGCATTGCCGCCAGTGTTGCGATGACGGTATCACCGGCGCCCGATACATCGTATACCTCCCGTGCCTGTGCCGGAATTCGGATCGTCCGATCCTGCGGACCCACCAGGCACATGCCTTGAGCCCCTCTTGTGACCAGAAGCCACGAAAGGTCGAGTCTTTTGCGAAGCTCTCCGGCTGTTGATATCAACAGCGCCTCATCATCTTCCAGCGGTTTACCAACCACGGCTTCGAGTTCAGCCGTGTTGGGTGTAATGCAGGTTGCCTCGGCATAGCGCTGCCAGTCGACCCCTTTGGGATCCACCAGCACGGGAATCTTATGGGCATGGGCGGATTGAATTATATTTTGGGTGAACTTGCGATCGGCAAACATCCCTTTGCCGTAATCCGAGATAATCACGGCTTGGCTGCCGGCAATCGCCTGCCCAACATGCTTGAAAACCGTTTGAAGAAGATCGGCCGGAAGCGGCTGTGCGTCCTCCTCATCCAATCTCAGCACCTGCTGTTTGTGTGCCATGATGCGGGTCTTGGTGGTCGTGGGGCGCGTGGCATGCGTCACAAGCCCATCTTCGATTTGTTTTTGTTTAAACAGTTGGCGCAGTCCATCAGCAGCGCGGTCCTCACCGCAAATTCCGATCACCCTTACGCTGCATCCCAATCCGGCCAGATTGTTGGCCACATTGCCGGCCCCACCCAAGGTTTCGGTGATATGACGCATCTTGACCACCGGCACCGGGGCTTCCGGTGAGATGCGACGCACCTTTCCCCAAAAATAGCGATCCAGCATGATATCGCCGATAACGAGCACCCTGCTTCCATGAAATGCTGTGGTTAGATTGTCCATTTTAGCTCCGAATTTGCATGTGCCGCTCGATCATCAGCGCCCAAAAGTGAAGGATAAACAGATGCGCCTCCTGTACCCGGGCGGTTGTCGGTTGGTCGACAACAATCGATCGGGCCACCTGAGCCTTCAGACGGCCGCCGTCGCCGCCGGCCAAACCGATGGTTTTCATCCGTTGTTGCTTGGCTGTCGCAACGGCGCGCAGCACATTTTCCGAATTGCCCGACGTTGAAATTCCGATCAGCGTATCCCCCGGCCTGCCAAGTCCCTGGACCTGGCGTGCAAAAATATCATCAAAACCGTAATCATTGCCGATGGCCGTTAGAATGGACGTGTCGGTCGTCAAGGCGATGGCCGGCCAAGCATCACGCTCCTGTTCAAACCGACCGATCAGCTCCGCGGCAAAATGCTGTGCGTCAGCCGCGGATCCGCCGTTTCCGCACACCAGGATTTTCCCGCCCGATTGGATCGTGTCGGCCAATAGATCCCCCGCCTGTTCGATGTCCGCCGCCAGCGACTTCAACCGGGCAAAACAGTCCAGATGTTGCTCGAGTATCGTGTTAAACATAGAACCTCAAGATCAGGAGTTTAAAGTGTTAAGTTTAAAGTTTTAGGTTAATGTATTCTACCTATTAATATTAAACATACAGCTTAAGTAAATATGAAATCCATTCATCATTCTCGATGATGGCACTGTAAAACATCTATAAAATCGGTTCCATTCCTTAACTTAAAACTTTAAACTTTAGACTTTAGACTGGTATTCGTAAATGGTAGCGGCCAACAGCGGAATCATTATTTCGTGATGACCGGTCAGCGCGTATCCTTTGCCGCCGTCCAGGACGGGGCGCTCGATGACATTCACCCGGGGACGGTAGTGTTGAATCATGTCAAAATTGGCCGTGGTAAAATCGACGAGCGGCCCGCCTAGATTTCGGGCAACTGCCAATGCCTTGAGAAACACCTCCGGCATGACGACCGCACTGCCAAGATTCAGGACTACACCGCCCTGCCCCAACCGCGAAACCGTTTTGGCCAATATTCGGAAGTCACGCAGGGAGGCTTCGCCGATGGCAGCGCCGTCAGCTGTCGGGTGCTGGTGCACGATATCGGTTCCAAGAGCCACGTGCAGGGTGTATGGAATCTTCAATTCATAGCTTGCGGCCAAAAGGGCGCGCTCCAGATGGGGCGACTGTTGTTCCACAAGCATGGCGCCGACCGCTTCGCCAAAGCCTTCCCCCGTCTGCACGGCTCTCTTGGCAGCTGAATTGATCAAAGCGGCCGTATCAGCCGCCATACCGAACGATCCATCGCTCAGCTGAGCTGCCACATCCTCAGAGGTATGGCCGCATTGGGCAAGCTCGGTATCATGCACGGCGGCGCTGCCGTTGGAGGCGAAGTGCTGAATGTAGCCGTTGGCTGCCAGATCCGCCAAGATGGGGCTGCAACCGGTTTTGATGACATGCCCGCCCAGCATGACAATCACCGGCTTGCCCTTGCTTCGTGCACCAACGATGGCCCGGGCGACGGATTTAAGTTCATTGGCTTTCAAAATACCCGGCAGGCCGTCGATAAACTCCCGCACGGTCATCCCTGCCCGCAACGGTTTGCCCTCCAGGCGCGTGGTCACTTTGGAGGCTCGCTTTTCGGCCGAATGGGTGCGAACATTCGAAAGATCGATTTCATCGTAAGGCATAATCGGTTCCCATCATCAGGCGATAAATACACAAATCTACGGACCTATAATCAATCTAGCGCAAAAAGCCAATATCCTTTGCTCATTATTTACAAAACCCAGCCCATGGGGTACAACCATTGCGACTTGCTCGGCGAATCACCCGTAAAACGGAGCAAGCCGTTGGAAATAAACAAAAATACGTGGGCAAAATCCGCCCGCGCTGTGGAATCTGTTTGGAAGGATCGATCATTGAAGCTGTTCCGGAATATTAAGGATCGACATCGCGTCTTTATCGGCCTGGTCATGAAAAACCGCAACCGGCTGATCATCGCCGGTGGGTGCGGTTTGCTGATGTCGGCATCCACCACTGCAATGGGGTATTTGATCAAACCGGTCATCGACGACATTTTCGTCCAGCAGGATGCCACCGGACTGGTATTGTTCCCGCTGCTGGTCATCGCTGTCTTTCTGGTAAAAGGACTGGGTCGATACGGCCAGGAATATTTTTTAAGTTATGTGGGTGAGGACATCATCCGCCGCCTGCGCAATCAGCTCTACAACCGTATCCAGGATCTGCCGTTGGCGTTCTTCCAGAGGGAGCGGACCGGCGGACTGATGTCGCGGATCACCAGCGATGTCAATATTCTCAAATCCATGGTCTCGCGGACCGCCACCGGGGCGTTGAGCGACCTTTCCGCCATTGCCGGTTTGACGGCGGTTATCTTCTACCAGAATTGGCGCATGGCCATCCTGGCCTTTATTATTCTGCCCATTGCCTTTTTCCCCGTATTCGAGCTTGGCCGTCGCGTCAGACGGGTGCGGACCGGCTGCCAGGAGGCAATGGCCGAATTGAACTCGTTTCTTCACGAAACCCTGGCAGGCGCAAAAATCGTCAAAGCCTTCGGTATGGAAAACCATGAAAAAAAGCGCTTCGATCAAAAGACCGGCAACTTGTTCCGCATGGAAATCAAAGGGGTCATCGTGCGCAGTCTCTCATCGCCCATCATGGAATTTCTGGGCGGCCTCGGCATCGCGTTTGTCATCTGGTACGGCGGCTGGGAAGTGATCCAGGGCAAGACCACCCCCGGCACGTTTAT
>JASFGJ010000375.1:0-4909 GCA_050123815.1 Desulfobacteraceae bacterium | reverse complement strand
CCAATCCCTCGCCTCAACCGCTGTCCCTGACCTGCCGCATCCACGATGAGCAGCATGCGCGGGGCATCCAGCATTACAATGACCGTTACAACCAGACCTATGCCATATCCCAAGGCTGGAACACTATCTCCATCAACTTAAGCGAGGTACGAAAATCACCCCATAACCGCCCCATGGACCTCACCCGAATTCGGGGCATCGGCATCTTCGCCACTCGCCTTGCCCACCCCAGAACCATTTACATCGATGATCTCATACTCTGGTGATGCCCAAAACGAAAAACCGCGCTTTGCCTGAAACACCTTAAAATTACATAGGAATTACTTGTATAACAACCGAGCAAGTCCGATCAGCTTAAAGAACTCAATCAATCCATCTCCCATTAAAAAGGGTGCATTTTGAAATTACAAGTTGCAATTTACACCATTTTTCGATAACCTCTCATCCATGCCTTATATCAATCGTACGATCGAACCCGTATTAAGCGCTTTGGCCGGCAGGTATCCGGTCATCACAATGACCGGCCCGCGGCAGAGCGGAAAAACCACGCTCTGCCGCAAAGCTTTCGCCCATAAGCCGTACGCCAACCTGGAATCGCCCGATACTCGCCAATTTGCAATCGATGATCCGAAAGGGTTTTTGGCGCAATTTCCTGATGGTGCGATCCTCGATGAGATTCAAAGAGCCCCCGATCTGGTCTCTTATCTCCAACAGATGGTGGACGAGGATCAGAGGGAGGGACGCTTTGTTCTGACCGGCAGTCAACAATTTGAAGTCAGTGACGCCATCAATCAATCCTTGGCCGGCCGCACCGCCCTGGTTAAGTTACTTCCTTTTACCATTGAGGAAATTCAATCAGCTTTTTCGATGCCGAATGTCGATAGTTTGCTCTACCACGGCTTCTATCCCCGCATATGGGACAAACGCCTGAATCCGACCCAGGCCCTTGGCGATTACTATGAAACCTATATTGAAAGGGATTTGAGGCAGCTGGTCGCAATTAAGGATTTAAACCGCTTCCAGCATTTTATCAAATTATGTGCCGGTCGCACCGGCCAATTGCTTAACGTCAACAGCCTGGCCAACGATGCGGGTATTTCTCACACAACTGCCCGCAACTGGCTCTCTGTACTTGAAGCAAGTTATATCATCTTTCTTTTGCAGCCATATTACTCAAATATCTCCAAAAGACTTGTCAAGTCGCCTAAGCTTTATTTTTATGATATCGGGTTGGCTGCATTTCTGCTCGGTATTGAAAATGACAAGCAGATCTCCAGAGATCCTTTAAGGGGAAACCTGTTTGAAAACATGGTTATCGCCGAAACCCTCAAACACCGTTTTAATTCAGGAAAAAAAAGCAATCTCTACTTTTATCGGGACAGCAAAGGAAACGAAATTGACCTCCTATTGGTTAATGGACCTGACATCTTCCCTATCGAGATCAAATCCGGCATGACCATCACCCGAGATTATTTCAAGGGATTGAATCACTTTATCAAGCTATTTCCGAAACGAATTCACGCCGGCAGCGGCCTGGTTTACGGTGGCAATGAACACCAATCCAGAACCGGTGTTTCAATTGTCCCGCTTTCTCATTTAAGCACACTCCTTTCATTGGCGAACCCACCCGAATAATCGACCAAAATCGGCCTCCATGTTGGTCGGCGCGCATCTGAGTCTAATCAAAAAAGCCGTGTCCTTGACAACCGACACTTATATGCTAACATATATTAAAGAAACCAAACCGGGGAGACAACATATGGGACAGGTCACCATCTATTTAGACGACAAGACAGAAAAAAAAATGCGGAACATGGTTGAAAAGAGCGGTATTTCTAAAAGCAAATGGATCGCGCAACTGATTCGCGAGAAAACCGCCACAACCTGGCCGGAAAGTGTTGTCCGCCTTGCGGGGGCTTGGAAGGATTTGCCTACCGCCGATGAGATCAGAGAAACAATGGGAACGGATTCGATCAGGGAATCGATATGATGTGGTTTGATCGATTTGCAATTGTTCTGAAAGGATAGCATCAACCCCATGTATGTCCTGGACACCAATACACTCATCTATTTTTTCAAAGGATTGGGAAATATTCATAGCGCCTTGTTAAAAGAGCCCCCGAATAACATCGGCATTCCAACCATCGTTCTCTACGAACTGGAAGTCGGTATAGCAAAATCAAATTCCGCAGACAAAAGGATCGCTCAATTGGAGGCTTTAACATCCATCGTCAACATCTTGCCTTTTGGTATGAACGAAGTCGGATGTGCAGCAGCCATCCGTGCGGATCTTGAAACAAAAGGCACACCCATAGGGCCGTACGACGTGCTCATCGCCGGAACCGCTATGTCGAATAAGGGTATTCTGGTAACGCACAACATAAAAGAATTTGAGCGCATTGAAGGGCTCCAGCTCGAAGACTGGTATTGAGACGAAGACCGCCTTTCCACGGATTATTTTGTCAAATCCGGCTCACCACAGTATTTCAGAATCTCCGCCCTGACGGCATCTCGTAGCGCAACCGCGGCATCCCACTCTTCGCCCTGCGGTGCAACGGGCGGGCAGACCTGAACCGTGACGACGGTGCGCCGGGGGAACCAGGTGTCCCCCCGCAGCAGGGAGCGGCTGCCGCGGATGGCCACGGGCACCACCGGCACGCCCGCCTTTGCCGCGGTCAGAAAAGCCCCCATGCGAAAGGGCTGCAGCCCGGGCATGCGATAGAAGGTTCCTTCCGGAAAAAAGATAAAGGAGCGGCCCTGCTGGGCCGAGCGGATCACCTTGCGGGCGTCGGTGGTGCTTTTGCGGCTTTCAAAGCGTTCGACAAACTCCGTGCGCAGCCGCTCGAGAAACAGCCGGCTGACGACGTTGCCGGTCAGTTCCCGCTTGGCCACATAGCTGATGTGGACCGGCAGGGCGGCCGCCAGAATCGGAGCGTCCGCATAACTGCTGTGGTTGGACACCACGATGCAGTGCGAGGTGCGGTCCAGATGTTCCAGGCCGCGCACGCGAATGGGGATCCCGGCCAGGCGGAAAAGCATTTTTGAAAAAAAGCGCATGGTACCGTAAGCCCCGGAAAATCCCGGCGCCACTACCACCGCCGTCCAGGCAAAGGGGGCCATGAAGGCCAGCAGCAGATACATGTAGGCGGCGTAGAGCAAGGCGCTGGTGCTTTTCCAGATGCGGCGGATCTGGGGGATGACGGCCTGCCAGGAGAGCCGCACGAACTGCCACCAGACCGCCCGCTGTTTTTTGTCGATCCGACCGCTCTCATACAGTTCGCGGCTGGCGGCCCGGCGGATCTTGCCGCTGGATGTTTTGAGCACTTTGTGCGGCGGCGCCAGCACGATATCATCCGGGGGCGCCCCCAGCATGTCCACCACCACGGCGTTGACCTCCTGGCGCAAGGTATTGAGCACCTCGGGGTCGGTCTCCCGCGTTTCGGCCAGCACCACCAGTTGTTCGGTACCCGACTCCCGGTCGGCGCCTCCGAACACGGCGATGCACCCTTTGCGCAACCCCTGGATGTTGCCCACGGCCTCTTCCAGCTCCGATGGATAGATGTTTCGTCCGGCCCGGATGATGATGTCCTTGGATCGGCCCGTGAGATAGACCTCACCCTCGGCGATGTAGGCCAGGTCTCCGGAATCGAGCCAATCGCCATGGAACAGCGCGGCCGTGGCCTCTGGATTGCGGTAATAGCCCGAGGTGCACGAGGGCCCCTTGAACAGCAGGCGGCCCTCCTCGCGCTCAGCGGTCTCCCGGCCGGCGGCATCCACGATTTGTATCTGGTGCCCCGCCAGGGGCTGGCCGCAGGAGACAAAGCGCAGGGCGTTTGGATCATCCATGGCCGCCGGTTCGGCGCGGCGGGCGCGCATGAACAGATCGCGCCGGATGCAATCGATCTTGGGGGCCTGGTCCCGGATGGAAAACGCCAGCCCCACAGAGGTCTCGGCCAGTCCGTAGGAGGGGGTCATGGTCTCAGCCCGAAAATTGCAGGGCCCGAATCGCTGCTGAAAACGCTCGATGGTGGCCGGGCTGACCTGCTCCGCGCCGTTGACGGCCAGGCGCCAGGAACTCAGATCCAACCCCTGGATGTCGGCATCGTCGATCTTGGCCAGGCAGTATTCATAAGCAAAGTTGGGACCGGCCGAAATGGTGCCGCGATGCTTGTGAACGGCCCACAGCCAGCGCGAAGGCCTTGAAAGAAATGCCAGGGGCGACATGAGGATCAAGGGCATGGCGCAATAGAGACTGGACAGCCAAGCGCCGATCAACCCCATGTCGTGATAGAGCGGCAGCCAGCTGACAAAGGTATCGGCGGAACTGACATCGAAGGTCCGGACCATCTCTCGGATATTGGCCAGCAGGTTGTCATGGGTCAGCACCACCCCCTTGGGGGTTCCCGTGCTGCCGGAGGTGTACTGCAAAAAGGCGATATCGGCGGCCTTGGCCTCAGGCCGGGACCGCAGGGGGACGGCAGTGGAAAGCTGCTCGACGCCCACAGCCCTTTTGAGGCTGGCCACCCGGGATCTCAAGAGCCTGGCAATGGGCTGAGCCTCGGGGATGGTGATCAGAAATTGGACCTGGGCGTTGTTGAGAATATCCACATGCCGCCGCAGATGATCTTCGATCTGGGTCAGGCGGGCCGGCGGGTAGAGCGGCACGGGAATGCCGCCGGCAATCAGAATCCCCATGAAACAATGAAAATAGCTGAGGCTGGTGGGCAGCATGAGGGCCACGCTCTGGCCCGGCGTCAGCCCCAGTTCCACCAGACCGGCTGCGATGGTTTCGGCCCCTTCGCGCAGCCCGGTATAGGTCATCTGCTCCACCACGTCGTCCGGGCCGTAGAGGTGGATGTGCGGCCGGTCCGGGTGTACCTGCACATGCCACTCCAATACGCTGGAAAAG
>JASFGJ010000374.1:0-4968 GCA_050123815.1 Desulfobacteraceae bacterium | reverse complement strand
GTTCAAGTTCTTTCAAGAGCACCACACCTGCCGGAGTCAGCCGAACCGAACGGCTGGTTCGAATAAAGAGATTAAATCCCAGTTCGCTTTCCAGCAAGGCGATCTGCTTGCTCAGGCCGGCTGAGACAGGTGAACGCTTCGGGCCGCTTCGGTGAAGTTCAAATGCCGCGCAACGGCCGCAAAATATTTTATCTGCTGTGTATTCACGACCTCCTTGATACTATACGATTACACGTAATTGCAACTGCCGCCATTCGATTAGTGGACCCCATCTTTCTTTTTTTGACTTTGCGTGATATGGGAGTACGTTATGCGCCGATTTAATATTATTATCTTGAAATATGTAATCAGCCTGGCGGTGGTGTTGCTGTTTTTTTCTTTAGCCGTCTCTGCCGCCCCGCTGACCACCGGAGAGAGCCTGCCGGGACTGAACCTGCCCGATCAGCATGGCGATAGCCACACTCTGAGTGACGGTAATATGGTTCTTTTCGCGCCTGACAAAGGGGCTGGTGAACTGGCGCATGAGGTATTGAATCATACCGACAAGGTCGAGATGGCAGCCAAGGGCATTGTCTTTATCAGCGATATCAGTGGCATGCCCACGCTCGTCGCGCGCATGTTTGCCCTGCCGGCCATGCGCAAATATCCCTATCTGGTTTTGCTTGGATACGAAAAGGAAGATACCGCCAGGTTTCCTCGTCAGGAAGGCAGGGTCACCGTGTTGCATATTCAGGCCGGGAAGGTCTCCCGTGTCGAATACGCAGACTCACCTGAGGGCCTCGCCGGGATAATCGGCATCCAGATTATCCCCAAAACGGATTCTTAGATGAGGAAAAACAGGATCAGAGAGCATTATTCTTTTTGAACATCCCTTCCCAAAAGGCCTTAGAAGGTCAGTTTTCCCATAAAATACAATGGTATAAGCAAATTCACGGAAGATCCCTTCTGTATAGAACAAGGTTTTTCCCACGAAATAGGGGTTATTCGGTAATTTGCAAGGGAAATAACGAACCTGTATAGTGTTATTTTGTCTGTTTAACTTGGTCCGACCCCAAATTGTGGCCACATCTTGCAAGGCAGGAATAAGATAAGGAATTTAAAATATGCTGAATCGTCGTCATAGCGAAGTCGTTGTCATCGGCGGTGGCATCATCGGCCTGGCTTGCGCCTATTACCTCAATCGGGCCGGCCGGGAGGTCTGTCTGATCGATAAAGCGACGGTCGGCGGTGAAGACGGGGCATGCTACGGCAATTGCGGCCTGTTGTTTTTCTCGGATTTGCCGCCCCTGTGCCAGCCGGGCGCGGTGGCCGACGCGTTGATCCGCATGACCCGGCGTTCATCGCCGCTTTACATCAACCCCCAACCCGATCTGCCCAGGCTGATGTGGCTGCTGAAATTTGCGGCCAAATGCAATCATCGCCATTTCAGGCATGCGCTGGCGGCGCGTCATGCCCTGTTTTCGCGTTCCAGAGAGTTGTATACGACGCTTTTTGCTAAAGAGCCAATTGACTGTCAGTGGGGACAGCAAGGCGTATTGCTGGTGTTTAAAGACCGGGCGCGCCTTGAGCAATACCGCAAGATCAATGCGGCATTGCAACCCTTTGGCGTGGCCGCCTCCCGTCTGTCCAGATCCCAACTGCTCGAGAAAGAACCCGCCCTGACCGAAGATGTATGCGGCGCCTGGTATCATCCCATAGACGGCCATTTAAGACCGGAAGCGCTGCTGAGCGAATTGAGGGATCTGTTGATCGACCGGGGAGCCACCATCGTTGAGCAAAGTCCGGTGACGCGTCTGGTGGCCTCCGGCGGCGCCATATCCGAGGCGGTTACCTCCAAGGGCCGATTTTGTGCCGATCATTTTGTGCTGGCCGCCGGTGCCTGGTCGCCGGCCATTGCCCGGCAGGTGGGCCTCCGTGTGCCGGTGCAACCCGGCAAAGGTTACAGCCTGACCATGGCGCGCCCCAAAACAGCCCTACGCACTCCCTGCTATTTTTGGGAGCGTTCCGTGGTGGCCACGCCTTGGCGGGACGGCTTCCGGCTGGGCGGCACCATGGAATTTTCCGGACTGAACACCGAACCGGACCGCCGGCGCAGCGACAATCTCGCATCAGCGGCGGCCGCCTATCTGCGTGAGCCCACGGGCCGGCCTGTGATGGCGCAATGGGTGGGTGTGCGTCCCATGTGTTACGACGACCTGCCCATCATCGGCGCTGCGCCAAAAAACGCCAATCTGTTTATTGCAACCGGTCACGGCATGATCGGTCTGACCGCCGCTACGGCAACGGCCGAACTGGTCACCGCCATGATTGCCGGTAAAACGACGGCCATTGATCCGAGGCCATATCGCCCGACCCGATTTACCCTTGCCGTGAATGCTTAGACTATTTCTGTTGTGGAGTGACAAGATGGCCAATATTAGAAATCGCATTGAAAAATGGTTTGAGAAAGCAGCGGAGCTGATTTACAAAAACCGGATTAAAACCCTGGCGGTTATGGCAACACTCATCATAGCATTGTTGTCACAAATCCCGAAACTCACCATAGATATTTCAACCGAAGGATTTCTTCATAAAGATGACAAAACACTGGTTGAATACGACGCATTTAGAGACCAGTTCGGCCGCGATGAACTGATTCTCATTGCGATACAGGCTCCGGATATATTTGACCTGAATTTTCTAAAAAATTTAAAAGCCTTGCATGAGGACCTGGAAACGAATGTTCCTTATATCGAAGATGTTACCAGCCTGATCAATGCCCGAAATACCCGCGGAAAAGAAGATGAACTTATCGTTGAAGATCTTCTTGAAAACTGGCCGCAAACGACCGATGAGGCCAACGTTGTCAAAAATCGCGCACACGACAATCCAATGTATACCAATCTGCTCATATCCCCTGACGGTAAATTTACCTCCATAATGCTGAAGACCCACACCTATACTTCGAAGGGGAGTGATTCCGACGTAATGGACGGTTTTGATGAAGATATCGATTCAGCCGAATTGGAAAACAGCGCCAAAGGAAAAAAAGAATACATCACAGACGCGGAAAACAGCGAAGCGGTCATGGCAGCACGCCGCATTGTGGACAAATATAACTCCCCTGATTTTAAAGTCTTTATGGCAGGCTCATCAGCTGTTACTCATTTTTTAAAACAGTCAATGGGAAAGGACATGAGAAAATTTGTCTTGCTTTCGCTTCTTTCCGTTGCCCTGCTTCTCTTCATCATGTTTCGCAGAATTTCAGGCGTTCTTCTACCACTGCTGATCGTTTTTTTATCTCTATTGTCCACCATCAGCCTGATGGCGACATTTGGGGTGGCCATAAAACTGCCAACGCAAATCCTGCCTTCATTTATACTTGCCGTGAGTGTGGGATACTCGGTGCATATCCTGGCCATATTTTACCATCGACTTCGCAAAGGCGACGCTAAAAAAGAAGCCATTTTATATTCCATCAGCCACTCCGGCCTGGCGATTTTGATGACGGCGGCCACAACAGCCGGCGGCCTTTTCTCCTTTTCCACTTCTCAAGTCGCTCCGGTAGCCGACCTGGGCATATTTGCCGGAGCCGGCGTCCTTCTGGCCATGCTATATACGCTTGTCCTACTTCCGGGAGTTTTGTCAATTGTTCCAATAAAATTATCAGAAAAAGAAAAAAATAGATCGAACCATACCCTGGCAGACCGATTCCTGGACATCGTCGGACAGATCTCGACCGGCCATCCTTATAAGATACTTTTTATATCCACGGTCATCTTTCTTTTCTCAATATTGGGCATCATGAAAATCGAATTCTCACACGACCCTGTACGTTGGCTTCCAGAGGATTTTTTCGGCCGTATCGGCACCGAAAAAATAGATCGGGAAATGAGAGGCTCCATCGTTCTCGAGATCATTATCGACACAGGGAAGGAGAACGGGCTCTATGAGCCGGATTTTCTCAACAAGCTCGAAAAAGCGGCTGTATATATGGAAAAATTGGAGGTTGGAAAAATATTCACCGGCAAAGCCTGGTCATTGACAACAATCTTAAAAGAGACCAATCGCGCGTTGCATGAAAACAGAAACGAATATTACAAGGTACCCGACAATAAAGCACTTATCGCCCAGGAACTCCTTCTTTTTGAAAACAGCGGTTCCGACGATATGGAAGACTTTACAGACAGCCAGTTCTCCAAGGCAAGGTTTATGATCAAAGTCCCGTTCATGGACGCTATCGCTTATGGGAGTTACATCGATCATGTGAACCAGTATATGAAAAAAGAATTTCCGGAAGCAGAAATCACGACAACGGGCATGATCACCCTTCTCGCCAAGGTTTTGGTTAACGCGATCAACAGTATGAAAACAAGCTATCTCTACGCGCTTGCGATCATTACCATTTTGATGATCCTTCTCATCGGGCGCCTGCGTATCGGGCTTTTAAGCATGGTCCCGAATCTGACACCTATTTTTTTCACGATCGGCATCATGGGCTGGTTCGACATACCCATGAACCTGTTTACCATGCTGGTCGGAAATATCGCCATTGGATTGGCGGTTGATGACACCATTCATTTTATGCATAATTTCAGACGGTATTTTGAAGAGAACCAAGATCCCAAACGCGCAGTCATGGAAACCCTTCATACCGCAGGCCGCGCTATGCTGGTTACATCATGCGTACTCTCTTTGGGTTTTTTTCTTTTCATGTTCGCCTCTATGAGCAACCTGTTTCATTTCGGTCTTTTAACGGGTTTAACAATCATACTCGCGCTCCTGGCGGACTATTTTATTGCGCCGGCACTGATGGTTGTCGTGCATAAAAAGAAGTAACAAAAGGTCCTATCTTTTTTTGAGACAAATGCTGTCTCTTTCTAAAATAAAGAGGAAATGAAACAACCACCTTCGCTGCCGGAATCCGAATCGGAATCCGAATCATCCGCTTGATTTTCTATCAGCATAAAAACCGCCGTCACGGTGATA
>JASFGJ010000373.1:0-4980 GCA_050123815.1 Desulfobacteraceae bacterium | reverse complement strand
GCTGAACGATCCATTGAGCCAGGCTGCCTTCCGATCGATACCGTGGCAACGCACCGATGGTGGCCGGCTCGACCTCGAAGGGCCGCACTTCGCCCGTTTCGAACACGCCGGTCAGGCCTACCACGCCATGTTTGCACCCTTTAAAAACGTTGACTGGCCATGGATCATCGGGGTCTACGTACCCGAAAGCGATTACCTGGGCAGCATCAAGTCCAACCGGCGACACAATACGGTTTTAACGCTGGGATTGTCCGTTATTGCAACCCTGATCGGACTGTTGTTGGCGGCGGGCCTTATCCGGCCGCTGGTGGGCTTGGAAAAAGAGGCCCTGGCGATCAAGGCCCAGGACCTGAGCAGCCATTTCAACACCCGCTCTATATACAAGGAGATTCAAACCACGGCTGATGCGTTCGCCAGCATGAAGGCGGCCATCCATACCGGAGAGGAAAAATATCGCCGCATCTTCAATAACATTCAGGATGTCTATTATGAGACCCGTTTGGATGGCGAGTTGCTTGAAGTCAGCCCTTCCATCGAAAAGGTTTTATCTTATTCCCGAAACGAATTGATCGGCACATCGGTCGAGCGTCTCTATTTTGACCCGCAAGAGCGGAAGCATTTTTTGGATAAAATTATTAAAGAGGGCAGCGTCAATGATTTTGAATTCTCCATGAGCGATAAAGACGGCGCCGTTGAGCACTGCGCGATCACCGCTAGCCTAAAGCATGACGAGGCAGGAAATCCGGACCGGATTATCGGTTCACTGCACGTCATCACCGACCGTAAAAAAGCGGAAACAGAGCTGCGGCGCTACAAAGACCAATTGGAAGCGCTGGTTAAAGAGCGCACTCAGGATCTAGAGAGCACCAACCGCCAATTGAGAGACCAGATCGAAGCACGCATTGCCAAAGAAGAAGAGCTGCGCAGGAGCGAAGAAAAATACCGCTCCATCATCGAGAGCATGGAAAACGGATATTATGAAGCGGACTTGAGCGGAAATCTGACCTTTTTCAATCACCCCCTGGCCAATATCCTCGGGTATGGCGCAACTGAAATGATCGGGCTCAATTTTCGCAAATTCATGGCTCCTCAAATGGCCACTGCGGTCGCTCAGCGTTTCGAAAAAATCGTCAGCACCGGCAAAGCGGACAAGCTGACCCGTTACGAAATCATTCGCAAGGACGGCAGCCCCCGAACCCTCGAGGCCACGGCGTCGCTGATCAGCGACCCCGGCGGAAAGCCCATGGGTTTTCGCGGCGTGGTGATGGACATCACCGAACGGCGTGCCGCTGAAAAAGAGAAAAAGAAATTGGAGGCCGGCCTGCAGCAGATTCAACGACTGGACGGCATCGGGACGCTGGCCGGTGGTGTGGCGCATGACTTCAACAATCTGCTGATGGGCATCCAAGGCAATGTCTCGCTGATGCTGCTGGAGATGGACGCCAACCACCCGTATCAAAAGAAATTAAAGAGCATCGAGGCCTGCGTCACCAGCGGCGCCGATCTGACGCGCCAACTGCTGGGATTTGCCCGCGGCGGCAAATACATTGTCAAACCTTTGGATTTTAACGAGGTGCTGGAAAACACGGCCAACATGTTTGGTCGGACGCGCAAGGAGATCGGGCTTCATTATAAATTGCAGTCAGACCTGTGGACGGTCAAGGGCGATCAGAACCAGATTGAACAAGTATTGCTCAATCTGTATATCAATGCCTGGCAGGCCATGCCGGACGGCGGCAACATCTATCTGGAGACATGCAACGTCGAGGTTGACGAGACCTTTGCCAGACCGCTGGATATCCAACCGGGAAATTACGTTCGCGTATCGGTGGCGGACACCGGTATCGGAATGGATGACACCGTTCAACAGAAAATTTTCGAGCCCTTTTTTACGACCAAAGAGATCGGCCGCGGAACGGGTCTGGGCCTTGCGTCGGCATTCGGCATCGTGAAAAACCACGACGGTGCCATCAACTTCGAATCCCGCCTCAATGAGGGTACGACGTTTTACATCTACCTGCCGGCATCGGATCAAAAGGTCCCCAAGGCACCGGCTGCCGTAGGAAATCTGTCCAAGGGATCGGAGACCATTCTGCTGGTGGACGATGAAAAGGTGATTTTAGACGTCAATAAACCCATGCTCGAAAAATTAGGATATCGTGTCATCACCGCCCAAAACGGTCGAGAGGCGATTTCGATATTTGATGATGCCAAAGATGAGATCGATATGGTGATCTTGGATATGATAATGCCCGATCTCGGCGGCGGTGCGGTCTTTGATCACATCAAAGCCGCAAAGCCGGACATCAAGGTGCTGCTGTCCACCGGATATAGTCTGACCGGTCAGGCGGAAGCCATTATGGCGCGCGGATGTACCGGTGTTATTCAAAAACCCTTTAGTATTGAGCAGCTCAGCCTCAAAATACGACAAATTATTGAGGCGGCTTGACCCGTGAGGTGCAAAGCACGCCCATAGCTACATAAATCGAAGGCCCTCCGACTTTTGCTACAATGGGGCATAAGCCTTATGAAAAAATCTGATATTATTACATACTTCTTGATTGCCACCATGGTCTTAGTCTTGCCCGCCTTGGCGGATACGCGCAGCGTGACCGATCTGCTGGGACGCAAGCTTGAGGTGCCCCAAAATCCCCAGCGCGTAGTGGCGCTGGCGCCAAGCATTACCGAAATCGTATACGCCCTCGGTCAACAGCGGCGCCTCAAAGGGGTTACCCGTTTCAGCGATTATCCCGAAGCCGCCAAACACCTCCCCCGCGTGGGCTCTTATGTGCACTTGGATATTGAGCGCATCGCCGCGCTGAAACCCGACTTGTGTATCGGCGTCAAAGCCGGAAATCCATTGTCTGTCGTCACGCGTCTTCAAGCAATGGGCATCCCCTTTTACGCGGTCCACCCCGTCGACCTCGAAACCGTCATGTTAAGTATCGAAACCATCGGCGATCTTCTGGGGGCGTCCCAGGCTGCTGCGCAAACGACAGCGGCCATGCGCAAACGCATTGATCGCGTCAAAACCATCGTGGCCGCCGCGGACCGCAAACCGCGCGTATTTGTACAGATCGGTGTGTCGCCCATCGTGTCCGTCGGAAGCCAGACGTTCATCCACCAATTGGTCACCCTGGCCGGCGGAACGAACGTTGCCGCCGGAAACACCCCGTATCCGCGCTTTTCAAGGGAACAGGTCATTTCGCTTGCGCCGGATATCATGGTGATCACCTCCATGGCCCGCGCAACGGTATTTGAAAAGGTGAAGGCCGAGTGGATGCAGTGGTCGGCGATACCGGCGGTTCGCACCCAGGCGGTCTTTATCGCTCCAACCAATATTTTCGACCGGCCAACGCCGCGCCTGGTGGAAGGCCTGGAGCAGATGGCGCGCTACATCCATCCCAAGCTGTTTACGGAGCAGCCATGAACGGAAGCCATTCGCATCCGCTCAAACAGCTCACACTGGTTTCTTTGGTGCTGGTGATCGTTCTGTTGATCGCCCTCTTGTCAGGTCTTTCCGCAGGATCGGCCGGATTTGGACTGTCGGCCGTGATCAAAGGAATCGCCCGACCGGCCGATGCCGACGGCCAACTGTTGTACGATATCGTCTGGCGCCTTCGTTTTCCGCGGGTGCTGTTGGCCGCCCTGTTGGGCGCCACCTTGTCCCTGGGCGGCATGGTGTTCCAGGCCATGCTGCGCAATCCATTGGCCGAACCTTATATTCTGGGCATTTCGGGCGGTTCGGCCATCGGTGCCATCGCCGGCATAATATTGGGACTGGCGCGCTTTCCGGGAGTCTGGCTGACCGCGTTTGCCGGCAGCCTTGGGGTTCTGGCGATGCTCTACCTCATGGCGTCCGGCCGCTCCATGCTGCGGGGCAACGCCCTGCTGCTGTCCGGAGTAATGATCAACGCCTTTTGCTCGGCGGTGATCATGTTTCTGATCTCCATGGCCCAGGACGACCGTCTGCACAATATCATCTTCTGGCTCATGGGCGACCTGTCAGCGGCCACGATTCCCAACGTATTCACGCTGGCCCTCACGGTGGTACCATGTTTCGCTGTTATTTTTGCACGCTCCAACAGTTTAAACCTGCTGACCCTGGGCCATGACATGGCCCGCAGCATGGGCGTCAACATCAGGACCAATACAACCCTGTTGCTGATCACCACCTCTTTGATGGTCAGCGCCACGGTCAGCTATTGCGGACTGGTGGGCTTCGTCGGCCTTGTCATGCCCCACCTGCTGCGCCTGGTGGTGGGGCCCGACCACAGGATTCTTGCCCCGGCAAGCATCCTGGGCGGAGCGGCATTCATGGTGTTTTGCGACACCCTGGCCCGCACCCTGCCCAGGCAAGGAGAGATGCCGGTGGGGGTGATCACGGCACTGATCGGCGCCCCCCTGTTTGTCTATTTACTCAAAAAATCAGGTAAGTAAACTTCATGTCCGACGCCATCACCGTATCCCATCTCAGCCATGCCTACAACGGACCACCGGTGTTGGACGATGTCAGCTTCGGCATCGATCAGGGTCAATTTTTCATCATCATCGGCCCCAACGGATCGGGGAAATCAACACTTCTCAAGCTGCTCGCGGGGTTGCTGCCCCTGCAATCCGGCGCCATTGATTTGCTTGGAAAGCCCATTGGCGATTATACGACACGGCATCTGGCGCAGCGCATCTCGTATGTGCCACAAAATGTGGCCGTCGAATTCCCCTTCAGCGTGACCCAGGTCGTGCTCATGGGCCGAGCGCCCCATCTGGGGGTACTGGGATTCGAAGGCCCGCGGGATATAGAACTGGCTCAAAAGGCCATGGAAACGACGGATGTGGCCCACCTTGCCCGCAGGCGAATGGACCAACTCTCCGGCGGTGAGCGGCAGCGTGTCTTTATTGCCCGGGCCATCTGCCAGCAGCCCGAAATCGTTTTGCTGGATGAACCCACGGCCGCCCTGGACCTGGCTCACCAGGCCCAGG
>JASFGJ010000372.1:0-4982 GCA_050123815.1 Desulfobacteraceae bacterium | reverse complement strand
GAATGTTATAATGGAAATCTTATTCAAAGATGCCAGTATGCTTTTTGTAGTATTGGTGATCGCGCTATACAGCTTAGTTTTGGTGATCAGTAGGTTGTGGTTCCATTTTTTGGATTTGAAAAACCGTGTAAATGATAAGAAATAATTAAAATAATCGAGCGAGGTATGGGCATTATAAATATTTTCAGGGTGATAAGTAAAGGCACATTTGGAATGATTACGGTTTTATTACTACTGATGAGCAAAAGTCGCTTGGTCCATAAGGTCTCAATTTGAACAGCGCTCTGGGTCGTCCAAATAAGCTCGCGATTAGGTGTTGATCCGCGGAACATGCCGTTTTACGGCACACGCCTGGTGGAAAGAGCATGGCACACAATTTCTAGGATGGGTTCGGCACCCGGCGGCGAACGCCCAGGCGCCGGCCGCCTGGGCACCGACTGATCGATAGGCCGATACCGCCTCATTTTGGGGGGGCGATTCCGAGCCGGGTATGCCCGTCTGCCCGGCCCAATAGGCGTGGCTTAATCCATAACTGCGGGCGATCCTAACACAGCGGTCCATCAACTCTGCAGTGGCGCCGGCGTGGCGTTCGAGGGCATAGTTGGGCCGGAAGGCCAAAAAACATACCGGCAGGCGGGGGTCGATGCCGGCGATAAAGCGGCACAGCGGTGCAATCTCCTGCTCGTTGATGGTGGGGATCACCAGGATGCGATACTCCCAGAGTTTGTCTTTGGCATGACGGCCGATGGTCTCGGCATTGCGCAGCACCGGTCCGGATGATGTGCCGGTCAGGGCCAGGTGGACGTCGTCGTTGAAGGCTTTGATGTCGTAGGTGATGGAAGTAGTAAATCCCAGTACTTTTTTCAGGCTTTGCCTTGTCAGATAGCCGTTGGTGTCGAAGTTGACTTTTAGATTCGGTGAGCGCTTGCGCGCATCGGCAACCACCTGCTCGATGTAGGGCAGGTGGATGGTCGGCTCGCCGCCGGAAAAGAAGATGCGGTCCGCGCCCATCATTTTGGCCGCAGGTGACGCGAGCCGGTCGACGCATTGCCTGGCCAGGACCGCGGCTGGAATAAATTCCCCGGAGGGGTAGCCGTTGTCGGGGATCTGGGCAATGGTCCAGTTCTGGCAATTCAGGCATTTGTAATTGCACCCGGCCGTAAAGACGGTGTAGCTCTCCGGCGGAGCCGGATGCAGGGTGGCGGAGGCCACAGCCGGCAATGTCATGCGGCAGACCCCGGTTTGGCCTGCAAGGCGATTGGCCCCGCAGCGATGTTCGCACAGGGTGCAGTTGGCCAGAGGGTAGAGGTAATCTTGTGTATTCATCGATCCCCTATGGGCACCTGTCGATTTAACAAATTGTGATCCGCCTCGGTTTGGGCAAACACGCCCAGGTTGCCCAACCGCACATGCCGCAGACCGGCGGCCTTGGCGCTGTGATAAGCTGCAATCATTTCCGGTGTCGTGGGTGCGCGGTAGCCGCTCATGCGGTGCTCCGGGAAAAAGGCCAGGATGGTAAACGGTATGCCGGTGTCGACATTCGCCAGATGGCGGGCGATTTTTTCCAATTGGTCGGTCTCCACAACGTCGGGGATGTAAAGCGAGAGCACTTCCAGCACAAAACCACGTTTCAAAATTTCGGCCGGCAGCTTGAGAATATGCGCGTTGGTGCCGCCGGTCAACCAGCGGTGTGTTTTATCCTCCCATGCCTTGATGTCCAGCCAGAACGCATCGATGCCACGCTGCTGCAGAACGTCTAAATTGTCCGCGGTAAGGCCGTAGCCGTTGGTTTCGATGAGCGTCCACAATCGGGTGTGGGCTTTGATCTGTTCGGCGCACTGGGCATAGAACTCGGGGCAGCAGGTGAGATCCCCGCCGGTGAACGCCACGATGTTGCGTGCCGGTCCGAATCCCTGGGGCCCGAAGCAGATTTGCTCCGGGGTCAGCTTGCCCGGGCAGGCCGCGGATGGTCGGCCTCGGATGATGCAGGCCCCGCAGCAGCGGCAGCTGTCATGGGCGTGCCATGCGGTGGCGTTCCGACGGGGTTCCATCAGGGTGACGTGCCGATCGTAATCCTTTGCGGCCCGCAAAATATCCTGCGGGCGGCGCCAGCTGCCCTGATGGACCTTGGCAAAGTACCACGAGTGACATTTTCGGCAGGCCAGGTTGCATCCCGACTGGTAGATGGAAAGATAGTTTTCGGGGCGCGAGAGATGGATGGCGCTGATCAAACGGCGCAGGCCCTCTTGGTTTTCCTTCAAGGTAGCCCGGCAGGCCGGGGCGCGGTGGTCTCCCACTTGCACGGCGCAACTGCCGGGCGAAACCCCCTGGTCTTTCAGTCGGCATTGACGGGGTTCCATAATGATCTCCTTGAGTGAATTATATCATATTATTGATGGTACTGAAGCGGTAAGGTGTTTTTATCGAGTCGCCCGACGGTGTTTTCCGCAGGGGGAGGTCGTCCATCGCTTTGTTCGCGATCAGAAGGGCTGAAATCGGTGTGAAACCAGTTACGGTTGGAACCGGCGCCAATCAAGCCGGTTCCAACTCGTTAAACTGGGGGGCCTTGCCTCACTGTAGACCCGATAATTCTGTGTGTGAAATCAATATTTGGCCCCTGTGATAGCCTGACAAGTAGCAAGAGTGATACCAAAAAAAAAGATCATGCTTTCAACGTAATGCTCTGAACTCATTTCAGGTTGTGACCCACCTTTTTTGTGGATAAGGGATGTTAAATAAGGCGGTTATGGAGTTAGCTCGGGATGAGCGTGCCATTGAAAGAAAGATCAGGATGCCGATTATATCCATCCCTTTTTTATCATGAAAAAATATTTTATTCTTTTTCAATAATAATTGTCTGAATTTCCGGCTTCTAGCGGCGCGTCTGAAAGTGACGGATTTACTGTTTCGATCAATCGCAGCCAAGGCTGCTGCAGCACTCGTTGATCAACCCGATTTTTAACTACCCTTTGGTACGCAATGTGCAGGATGTCGGTTGACCAGGCGTTTTTACCGGATAATTTTAATACTGCCCAGAAGAACCTTTAAGGGGTGGCACATGCACAAACAAAGAAGTAAGGAGAAGATCCTGATTGCCGAGGACAGCAATCACACAATGGAATTGGTCAAATCCGCACTTGAAACGCATGGCTATGAAGTTCTCTGCGCGACAAGCGGTGCAAAAGCCATAGAACTGGTCCAATTGAGCCGTCCGGATCTTATCCTTCTGGATACGAAAATTTTACGTATCGATGGCTTTGAAACCTGTGAAAAATTAAAGAAAGAGAAGGCGGCCCAAGCCATTCCGATTATCTTCGTTACGGCTTTGGACAAGACCTTCTATAAGGCAAACGGATTTGACTGCGGGGCCGTCGACTGCATCACCACGCCCATTGACACACAGAAGTTGTTATCCAGGGTCCGCACCCATCTGACAATCAAACGGCTGCGTGATGAGCTTGAAGATGCCAACCGGCAGCTGAAAAAGGGGATCGCCGCATCCAAGCAGGCCCAGGCGGCACTGGGCAAAGCTCATAACGAGCTTGAGGTAAAGGTGGCGGACCGAACGGCCGAGCTCATATTGGCCAAAGAAGCGGCCGAGACGGCCAACAGGGCCAAAGACGCTTTTTTAGCCAACATGAGCCACGAGATACGGACACCGGTAAGCGGTATCATCGGTTTTACTTACCTCCTTATGAAATCGGATCTATCGGAAAAGCAACGGGAGCAGATGAACTATATCAAACTGTCATGCGATCATCTGCTGTCGGTGATCGATGAGATCCTGGACCTTTCAAAACTTGAAGCGGGCCAGCTGCAACTGGCGAAGACCGAGTTCCATTTGTCGACCGTTGTGGAAACGGTCATTGCGACATTGACGCCGAAAAGCCGGGAAAAGAAACTGGCATTGAGCTGCCGCATCGAACCGAATGTTCCACAAAGTTACATCGGCGATCCGACCCGGCTGCGCCAGGTTCTGTTCAACCTGATCTACAATGCCATCAAGTTCACCGGTTCGGGAGAGGTCCGCCTTCGCTGCCGGGTAAAGGAACATACACCCAGAGAAACAACCCTTCAGTTCAGTGTGACAGACACCGGTATAGGTCTGCCAAAGGAAGCGTTCGATCGAATTTTCAAACGATTTGTCCAGGCCGATGTGCAGCCTCAAGCAAACTACGGCGGCACCGGTTTGGGGTTGTCCATCTCAAAGTACCTTGTGGAGCTGATGGGAGGCGATATCTGGGTGGAAAGCGCGCTGGGATCGGGAAGCAGTTTTAATTTCACCGTAAAATTGCCTGTGCATCATGGCGCGTTGTACGCAGTACAGACTCCTGACCAACCCGGATCAATTTGCATCGAAGAAGCGGACGCACCTGTTTTTCAACTGTCCCAAAAAGAAGGACCGGAGCCACTCCTGGCCGAGGAGAAGAAGCATCCAGGGACTGAACAGTGTGCACCTGAGATTCTTCTGGTGGAAGATGATTTGATCAATCGCAAAATGGCGGCAAATATGCTGGAGAAGATGGGCGCCTGTGTGACCACCGCCGAAAATGGCGCCGATGCGTTAAAAGCGATGGAAAAGTACCGATACGATATCGTGTTCATGGATGTCAAGATGCCGGTCATGGACGGTATTGAAACGGCCCGGCGGATTCGAGAAAGGGAAGTTAATGAAGACAATCATATCCCGATTATTGCAATGACCGCCCATGCGATGCATGGGGATTCTGAAAATTTTATCAAAGCAGGAATGAGTGATTACATCTCAAAACCCATTGATCCCGGCACACTTATGGAAAAACTGAGGATCTGGCATCAAAAGAATCAAAAAGAAGGAAAAGACGTGCGAACGGCAAATCGATTGGCCGCTCATCGATAAAGCCCGCAGGTCTGCCCGTGTGATATCAAAGGAGTAGCGATGTTACTCATGTCGTAGTAAAAGTGAAGGGCTTCAGATCCTATGGATAACCTTCCATTATACT
>JASFGJ010000371.1:0-4988 GCA_050123815.1 Desulfobacteraceae bacterium | reverse complement strand
GCCGCACCGAGGTCTCCGCCGACCCCCTTGACCTTATGGCAGCCAAGGCAGCCCTTTTCCCGAAAAAGCCGCTCGCCCTTGACCACCGTGTGCATGCCCTCCTCCTCCAACATCTTGTAGTCGTGGCAGTTGGCACATGATGCTTGGATATACTTGTGGGGGATAATGGGATAATCCCAGAAGGTATGTCCCAGGCCGTGAGCCTCTCTCATGTTGGTGGCCCGGCCTTGGCCGAAGTGGCAGACCGTACAGCCGAATTTGGCGACGGCATGCGTCTTTAGAAAATTGCCGCTGTGTTGTTTGTAGGGCAGCTCGCTATCCGCCATCAACGGATTCTCCAGCCCCATGTGACAGCTCATGCAACGATCCGCCTTGTTCAAACTCGGCAAAAAGACCTGTCGAATGGCTCCGGTCTCGATCCCTTCCGCCCGTTTGCGGTCAATATCACTCTTGGCATTTTTAACCAGAAATTCTTTGTAATTGGATTGATGCTGGTGCCACTCGTTGGAGAGTTCCCGTTTGACCCCCAATCCAATAAAAGCAACGATGACCAGCGCCGAGATGAGCATTAATGATAAATAAAATCTGCTGTGCATATTTTGATACCTATTTCAGTTGCTTATTCGAAAGCTCGGAAGAATTAAACTCCACACCCATCCATATCAACAATTGTCAATGCATCGGCCACTGACTTTTCGACCAGTAGAAGTCCCAGTTGGGCCCCCTCAACTCCGTTCCGGTGTAGGTGAGAATCACATACGTCACCATGGCCATGGTGAACAGGGCAATAGCACCCATTCGGGTTGAGCCGGTTTTTTTTATCATAAGCAGTGACCAGGCCATCAGAAAGCCGACCCAGAGGCTGCCCGGATTGACCAGAACGATCGCCAGCTGGGGTATATCGGGCCACCAGTTCCTGAACCATCCGAATTTGATCGAAAAGGCGAGAACGCCGATCAGACCGACAGCCGCCAGTACAGCGGACTGCACGGTGACCCACACCCCCTGCTTATTGGTGAACCAGACCCCCACATTTGCTTCTTCACGGTCGAGGTAGGGGATGAGCAGCAGGCCGAGCACCCCCGTGGTGGGCAGTACGATGCCCCCCATAAAAGCGGAGTAGGAAACCAACTCCTGGAACCCGAGAAAATACCACGGCGCCTTGGCCGGGTTCTCAGGAAGCGTTGGATTGGCCAACTCCTTCAAGGGCGCGTCCACGTAATAGGCATAGATAAGTATCACCGCCAGGGTCAGCATGAAGGCGGCCAGCTCGGCAATGAGCAGGTTGGGCCAGCTCAAGACGGTGTTTTCAACATCGTTGTCCACCGCCGGGGTCTTGCCGCGGGCAAGCTCCATGAGCCCGTAAGTCTTATACGTGGGGAAAATGCCGCCCTTTTTATCAGGGGATATGGCAAACGAGGCATCCTGGCCCTGCGGTTCGAATCGTTCCGGCCGGGTAAGCCCGCCATCTTTGCGAATCCTCCAGAAATGGATTCCGATCACCGCCATGATTGCCGCCGGCAGCAGCAGAATGTGCAGTAGATACACTCTGGTAAGCGATTCCTGACCGGGGTTGAGGCCGCCGAGAAAGAGCTCTTTCTGAAAACCGCCGATGTCGAAATATTGGGTGATCCCCAAAATATCGGTGATCTCCTTGGGTGAATTCATGATATTGGCGACGATCACGATGGCCCAGTAGGAAAGCTGGTCCCAGGGCAGCATGTAGCCGGTCAGGTTCAAAACGCAGGTGAGGGCCAGCAGAACAATCCCGATCACCCAGTTGAACTGACGGCCCTTGGCGTAGGAGCCGGTAAAAAAGACCCGGGCCATGTGGAGAAAAACAGCGATGATCATCGCTTCACCGGACCACTTGTGGAGATTGCGCATGAACCTGCCGCCGCTGACCACAAAGTTGATATCTTTCACCGTGTTGAAGGCGTTTGTGGTGGATGGATTATAGTACACCATCAGAAAGATACCCGAAGCAAAGGCGATCATGAGGAGAAAAAAGGAAATGATCCCCAAACCGAAAGTATAGTTGGGCCTCAGGCTGTTGAGGTGGGTTTTGACCCCCTGAACGTGAAGAAAAAAATTGTTGAACATCACGGCAGCCCGGGATTTGTCGGATGAGAGCTTGCCGCTTCTCAAAAAAGATTCCAGAAAAGAATCTTTCAAAGAGATCAGGTTATCTTTGAACTTGGCCAGTCCCGATTCATTCAAGGCATTCATCATAGGTTTCCGCTCGATTACGTTGTCGTGTTAGGCAACGGTCCGCTGCTGCGCGTCGTCGTGTTTGGCAAAGATATATTTCGTGCCGATGGGCACCGCCTTTGCCGTGTCCACTGCCAGTGTGCCGTCCTCCAGTTGACGGATCTCATGCCACTCCAGGGGTCGCGGCGCCGGACCGGCAATGACCTTGCCGTCCAGGGCGAATTTTGATCCGTGGCAGGGGCACTGAAACCCCCATTCAACCGGTGCGACCGTGCAACCCAAATGGGTGCATATGCTGGATATGGCAAAGATGCCGTCGCTGTCCGAAAAAATAACGACTTTTTTATCGACAAGATTTTTTAGGGTGCCCTCAGGGAACTGTTCCGCCTTGCCGATTTTGAACGAAGACGGTTCCTCGTAGCGGACATTGGGCTTGATCAATCGCAGGCAGGTTCCCACTGCGGCCAGAGATGCCAAGCCGGTGATTATCAATGATGTCTTTCCAAGGAAGTCGCGCCTGGAATCTCCCTTTTCACCTAGAGTTTCAGTAGTCATTTGTATGCCTCCTTAGACACAAATCTCTCCATTGTGATGGCATCCACGGGGCACCGCTTGGCACATAGTGCGCACCGGATGCATCTTTCTTCATCCTTGATAATGGCCGAGCCTTTGGTTTCAGGCTCCTTGCCGTATCTATTTTTGTAAAGGGTGGTCAACGTATCGTTGCCGCCCATGTTTTCAAGACTCACAAGCCGCAGGCAGTATTCGGGACAGACATCGGCGCAACCGCCGCAAAGGATGCAGCGATCCCCATTGAAGATGGTGTTGACCGCGCAGTTGAGGCATCTGCCGCCCTGCTCGTGAGCCATCTTTTGGTCAAATCCCTTCTCAACCAGTTGGCCGATCCCCGTAATGCGCTCCTCGATGGGAACTGCCGGTACCCCTTCTCTTCTGATTTTCTCCCAATCATACGGGTGAGCAACGTCGTTATCGGCGACTTCGCTGTCGTAGCGGGTGGTATGATCCTCAAAGGTTTTCAGCTCCAAACGGGTTGAACTGATGTGTTCATGAATGGCCCGCGCGCACTTCTTGCCGCTGGCAACGGCATCGATAACAAGTTTGGGCCCGGTGGCGACGTCGCCGGCGACAAACAGCCCCGGAAGCGAGGTGGAAACCGAATCGGTTTCGACCCGGATCATGCCCCGATCCGTCTTTTCGATATCAAGCTCGATATTGTCAAGGAAGGAGAGGTCGTATGCCTGGCCGATGGAAAAGAAGATGGTGTCCGCCGGCACCTTCAGCAGATCCGATTCATCATAGCGGGGGTTGAACCGTCCCTCATGATCAAACACCGCGATGCATTTCTTGAACGTGATGGAGGCCACATTGCCGTTGTCATCCGCATCGATTTGCTGGGGGCCATAGCCGTTAATTCGGATGATCCCCTCTTCGGCACCCTCTTCTATCTCGATTTCGTCGGCCAGCATCTCTTCAAAGCTCTCGATACAGACCAGCGTGACCGACTCCACGCCCTGCAGTCTGGCCGAGGTCCTGGCCACATCATAAGCGACATTGCCGCCGCCGATGACCACCACTTTTTTGCCCAAGGCAACCTCTTTGCCGGTAAAGACATCCCGCAGGAAATCAACACCGCCGAGAACGCCGTTGCTTTCGTGCCCTTCGATGGGAATCATGCGTGATTTTTTGGCGCCCACGGCGACGAGAACGGCTGCGGATTCATCGTAAAGCTGCTGCAGGGAGAGATCCTCGCCGATCTTGACCCCCAGCCGGATCTCCACACCAAGCGCCTTAATGGCATCGATTTCCGCCTGGAGCAACTCCCTTGGAAGACGGTAGGGTGGAATGCCTACGACACACATGCCGCCGGCCACTTTTTCCATTTCGTAGATGACGGCTTTGTAGCCCATCAGGGCAAGGTCATGGGCGCACGCCAAACCGGCCGGTCCGGCACCGATGATGGAAATCGGTTTGGAGGTGTCAACGGCGATCCCGGTAATGCCGGTGCCGCTCTCTTGAAATCTTTCCTTAAAGGTATGGGCAAATTCTGTTTTTTCGCCGTAGATCTCGACGCCGAACTTTTCGGTGACAAACCGCTTCAGCGCCCTGATGGAAACCGATGCGTCCACCATCCCTCTGCGGCAGGCCAACTCACAGGGCGCCGCGCAAATACGCCCGCAGATGGAGGCCAGCGGGTTGGGGATGCGAGCAATCCAGTAAGCCTTTTCGTAATCGCCCTCGGCGATGGCTCTGACATAGCCTCTGGAATCGGTGTCCACCGGACAGCCCGTCTGGCATTTGATATTCTGTCGCCAATATTTATAATCCGGAATAACTATCT
The DNA here is from genome assembly GCA_050123815.1 of Desulfobacteraceae bacterium. GTDB lineage: Bacteria > Desulfobacterota > Desulfobacteria > Desulfobacterales > Desulfosarcinaceae > JARRKU01. The sequence goes on along the minus strand of JASFGJ010000371.1, from coordinate 418 downwards.
TAAAATTCGACTGTTTCTTCATAGCCAACCCTGATTTTCTCCTGCTCCTCTACAGACCAGCCGCCACGTGAACTTCCTCTCTGAACTACTCCGACGCAAGTAAAACGCTACAGTCTTTTGCATCCTCGACCATTTGATCAAATGTCGCCTGCCTCAATGTTTCCCGGAATTGGGTCCGCGCCTTGAGCCAGACATTGTGAACCGCGCAGGTACAGCTTCTTGAACACGTTTCGGGTCGCAATGCGCACTCATTGAAAAAGAGTTCGCCCATCATGGTCTCAATCACATCAAGCAGGGTTAATTTTTCCGGTGGTACCAAAAGACGGAACCCGCCTTTGGGACCTTGTATAATTTCAAGGATATCGGCCCGGGATAGCTGTTGGGCGATCTTGGTTAAAAAATCGCGCGGAATGTCCAT
>JASFGJ010000370.1:0-5018 GCA_050123815.1 Desulfobacteraceae bacterium | reverse complement strand
TGATGCAGCGCCCACCGATTCCGAGGAAGGAGAAGAACATCTGAAAAAAGTAATCGGCGATGTTGAATCGACGATTATTGGCCAATTGGGCCGGATGGATCTTGACAACGAAGTCCTGCTCAGGATTGAGGAACGGATCAACAAACGCATGGAGACCATGCTCGATTCCATGCGGATGGAGTGGTTGCAGACAAAATCCGCCTCTGAAAAGGCAGCGCAATACAAACCGCTTACGGTCCTTCAAACACTTGAGCAAAGCGTGTCGAATGACGAGGAACTGGCGGAAATACTTAAAGTGATCCGTAAAAAAGTCGAATCCGGCGACATCGGCGAAAACAACTTCAGCAGTATCCATGCCGAGATCGTTTCACAAAAAGAATTGGCAAAGACGGCAACCGATGGGTTGCCGATCCCTGATGGGGTATTAAATCCGGATGAGCTGATGTTTATCATCGATAAAGAAATCGCCAGAGCCAATCGATACGACGCCCCCTTTTCGGCCCTGGCGTTCTCTTTTGTGGCCGCCAAACCCAAAATGAAGGCCCTCAGGAGCCTGATCAACACCGAGGCGGTCATGCATGCAGCGCTCGAAAAAATGACCACCACTTTGCGCGAAGTCGATTACATCGGCCAGATCGGCAAGAACAAAATCGTTGCCCTGTTGCCCATGATCGAAGAGAGCAAAGCCAAGCAGGCCCTGGACCGGGTGATGAACCTATTGCATTCCCAGCCACTCAACGTTCAGGGCGTGCCGGTCTATCTGCGCGTCGCCGGCGTGGCCTCGGCCTTCGATCCGGAACGAACCCCCGACACCGGAACTTTTGCCAAACAGCTGTCAAACCAGCTGATGGACATGGTGGCGCGGGTCAAGAACATTCAAATATTGTTCTGATCGCGCCGGGCATTTTTTGAACGTTCCTTCAACTCCCACTATGCGGTGTCAAGAACACCGATCAATTGTCCTGACGAACGCTTATTTTTTATGCAATTTGGAGGTCACACACCACGGCCTCCAATGCAAAAGAACGGCATATCGTTAGTAGTATTTACACATTGGATAACCATTGATGGCTTTGGCTTTTTGCATCATCAAATGCCTCCCGAACCTTTGTGGCAAGGTCTTGTTTCGAGAACGGCTTGTTAAGAAAGTACACAGCTCCATTTGATACCTTATGTCGGGCAATCACGTTAGCGGTATAGCCGGACATGAACAGGCATCTAAGATTTGGGTATAAGTGCAACATGCTTTTGGCCAACTCCGGTCCGCTCATCTCGGGCATGACAACGTCGGTTATCAACAGATCGATCTGCCCGGGGTGGGATTCGCTCACGCGAATGGCCTCGGTCGGGCTTGAAGCGGCAAGTACGGCGTAGCCGAGACTTTCGAGCATTTTTGTTGTCATCCTTAAAATGGCCTTTTCGTCCTCTACCAACACAATGGTTTCGTCGCCGATTTCGGCAGGTTCCTCCAGCACCGGCATATGTGATTGAGACACCTTTTCAATATATCGAGGAAGGTAAATTTTAACCGCCGTCCCTTTACCGACCTCACTATAGACGTTTATGAATCCATTGTTCTGTTTAACAATGCCGTAAACCGTCGATAACCCGAGGCCAGTTCCTTCACCGAAACCCTTTGTAGTAAAAAACGGTTCAAATATGTTATTGAGTGTTTTCTTGTCCATGCCAAGGCCGTTGTCACTCACTGAGATCATCACATAATCACCAGAAATATAGCCAAGATGGTCACGACAGTATTCCATATCAAGATTTGTATTATCAGTCTCAATGGTAACTTTGCCAACACCCTCTATTGAATCTCGTGCATTGACGCACAGGTTGGTCAACATTTGGTCTACTTGAGAAGGATCAACCTTGACCGTCCACAAACCCACTTTGGGTAGCCAGGCAAGGTCGATGTCCTCACCGATAAGCCGCCTGAGCATTCTAAGTATCCCTTTGATAGTCTTATTGATATCAAGCAATTTCGGTGCAATGGTCTGTTTGCGCGCAAAGGCTAATAGCTGTCGTGTTAAGTCAGCCGATCGCTGTGCAGCCTTTTGGATCTCATGCATATTGGCAAAGAAGAGATCGATATCTGGATTCACTCTTTTGGAGTGTTTCTGTTTGTTGCTTCAGTTCCCGGCGCATTCGGTCCAAGGAATCGGAAAGGGATTGTAGCTCCCGGACGCCTGCAGACGGCAAGGCGGTATCCAGATCACCGGAGGCCATCCGATCGGCAGCGTCGGTTAGTCCGGTTATGGGGGCGGTCAAGCGGCGCGACAGGACAAAAACCGCCGGAAAAGCCATACAGAATACAGCGAACCAGATCGTAAGCGCAGCCAGTAGGGATTGAGATATTATGGCCTCATATTCGGCAAGCTGAATGCTGGCCCCAAAAATATAGGTGCGGCCTCGGGAGTCTTTCTTTGGGATAAGAACCATTCTGCCTGCCCCCCACTCATTGCGGAAGGAGGAGAAACTGGGCTTCATTTCAGGCTTAAGGGCCGGCGTGAAAGCTTGAGGGTCCCGATGAGTTTCGAAAAAGGATGCTACGGGTAGGTATTTCTATTTTAATGTCCATATTGATGGCACTTTTTTCATCCACCGTCCGTCGTTTTGGATCAAATTATTGCAAAGTACCTTACCCTCTTTGCCAAGTCCTCCCTGCATAGGTGCCCGCCAGGCAAATCAATCCGCCACAGACAGTGTGATGGTTTATTTGATTTCATAATTTGCGATTTCTTGCATTATTTATGAGTATCAGGTGACCCATCAATAATGTTTTTTATTAATAATACAGTTGCCTTATGGCTGCGGCAGTGGCGTTTGAAATGAATTTTTGAAGTGTAGTTTCAACCAGATTTAATTGTGATAATCATTATAATCTATAATATTTATAAAACACAAGGTTGCGACGGTATTTTTAGTAATATTGTACCGAGATCAGATGTGAAGTGTTTTAAACGTTGAGATTACCAGAATGTACCATGCAATTTTGGAAAAGCCCTCTGGCTCTGATCTGGCCCGAAGGAGCAAGGTTTTCAAGTAAAAATAAAATCAAACCGATCCCACACGTCAGACCTCAGGCATTCGCCAGTTGTTTGAGCCGGGACAGGGTCTGCCAGGAGAATTCTTCGGGGAGACACGGCAGGATGGCGTTGTTGGTGAAGATTGGGTCGGCCTCAAGGTCATAACGGGATGCGGAAACCGCTTGCGGCCACATTTTCGTTTGCGGTATCGGCGTGTAATAAGCCAATACCGGCGTGATGCCGGCCTCTTTGACCACCCGGATGGAGGATTCTACCGCAGAAAGAGACTGGCCCGGAAGGCCGAGCAAAAGGTAGGCCCCGATGCGGCGACCGTCGAATCCAGCGGATTTCAGGTGGCCGACTGTGCGATGAAACTCCGCGGCGGTCACTTTGTTGTCGATGCCGGTTCGTGTTTCGAAAGCAGTTGTCTCCAACCCCAGTCGAAGCGTATGAAACCCGGCGTCTTTCATCAACCCAGCGACATCGGCGGTGATGGCGCGGATGTGAACGGCATTCGGTGTATGAAAAAACAGCTTCAATTTGCTTGCGATGATGCCTTCCAGCAACGGGACTGCGGTGGTTTCCGCATTCCATAGAAGCGCATCGTCATAAAAGGCAAAGTCGACCACGCCATGACGATGATGCCAGAACGCGATTTCGTCAATTACATCTTGGGCGGACCGCCGCTGCAATCGCGGTTCCAAAAAACTTGAGGCGCAATAGGCGCAGTCAAACGGGCACCCCCGAACCGTCAGCAAGGGGATGTAATTGATCCGCTTCTGAAGACCAAAGGCGGGGTAGGGCCAAAAAGTAAAGTCGGCGAGATCGAATCGGGGAACGATTCGGCACCCCGTATGTTTATGGATCACCTGGAAAATCGATTCACCGCGATCAGCCACGACGTCATCCGCGCCGCTGTGACGGCGGGCGTGCCCGGTGCACAAGCGGGCGTAGATGCCGCCCAAAACTACGGGAGTTTGCGCAAATTGCCGTTTCAGAACCTGAATCGTTTCAATCACACCGGGATACCAATAGGTCATCAAAGAGGTCACGAGGATCAAATCAGGGGGTGTCATCGCAGCCAGATCTTGCCGCAGCCACTCCGGATCGATGCCGTATCGGCTGAATGTCCTGCCGATCCCGGCCAGTCCTGCCGGTGGTGCAATGGGTGTTTTCAGGTAGGGCCCGCGTCCATGGCGGGCATGCGGATCTGCCGCGACTGCCCGCGGATGGAAGCGGTCGAGGCAATCAACATACGAAACAGGCACGCCATGCGACTGTAATACGGCGGCCAGGCTTAACAGGCCAAAAGGCTTTGCCCAGAAATCGTAGGCGGCAAAATCATGGATCCAGGGATTGACCAGAAGAATGTGTGGAAGGTCGGACCTGGCAGAGTCGGGATGATCAGTGAGTTTTTCTCGCAGACGATGTGTCAATTTAAATTTTCTGAATCGGTCTCGTCAAAGTACTTCATCGAAGTCTTTTTAAACTCACGCCGGCTGAACAATAAGCAGTAGTCATCCACATCGGCCTTGGCGGCCATCTTTGCTGCGGCTTCCCGACAGTGTTGCTCATCCAGGCCATGGATCATGGTGTACAAGTTGTAGGGCCAATCCGGCTTGGGGTCGCGACGGTAGCAGTGCGACACCTCTTTGAATCCAGCCATGATTTTTCCGACGGCATCGATGCGGTCTTCATCGACGCGCCAGGCTGTCATGGCATTGGCCTTAAAGCCTGATTTCTGGTGCCGCAGCGTGGCCCCGAATCGGCGCATAACGCCGCGTTGCACCAGATCGTTTAACGTTTCGAGCAACAGGTTTTCATCGATCTTAAGTTCTTCGGCGATCCGCGCATACGGCTGCTCGGTGATGGGCATATCGCCCTGTATGGCGGCAATAACTTGTTTTTCCAATGTTGTAAGCATAGCAGTTTATCTTTTCTCCGGGAACAGTCCAAGTACAGACTCTGCGTCGGCAGCGCAAATGC
>JASFGJ010000369.1:0-5029 GCA_050123815.1 Desulfobacteraceae bacterium | reverse complement strand
GCGTCTCGCCGCGACAAGGCCTTCTCATGGCTTTGATGTCGCGGCGAGACGCCGCTCCCACACCAAACCATGTTTGCCGAGAATTGCTGACACCTCGATGCCGAGTTTGAGCAGGACGCTTATTTCATGCGACAGAAAGGATTTGTCCTTTTTTCGCGGCCGATGGTGCTGGTGTCCATATGACCGGCATAAACAACGACATCATCAGGCAGGCTGAACAGTCGGGTTTGGATGCTTTGGATTAAAGTATCATAACTGCCGCCGGGCAAATCGGTCCGACCGATGGAACCGGCAAACAGGGAATCGCCGACAAATACGGCATTGTCGGCGTGCAACGAAATACCGCCCGGCGAGTGACCGGGGGTATGTATGACCTTGAATTCGATGTTGCCGCACATCACGCTATCGCCATCTTCAAGCAAACGGTCCGGCGCCGGTGATTCGTCCGCACGCAAGCCCCAGGCCGCAGCCGTTTGCGCCATATGCTTTAGCATCGGCGCATCCAGACTGTGAATCATCAGATCGACGCCGGTGGCGCTTTTAACGTGCTTGTTGGCTCCCACATGGTCAAAATGCCCATGTGTGTTGACGATGCCCGTAACGCTCAGACGCTCGGCTTCCACAACGGCAAGAATTCGATCGCCGTCCCCTCCCGGATCAATTACCACGGCTTGGCGCGTGTCGGGGCACCCGACGATATAGCAATTTGCCTGCAATGGTCCAACAGCCATTGGATGAATAATCATTTTCAGCGACTCCTTTACTTCCTGTGGTATCTCAGCTTCCATGCGAGCAACACCGCCACTGTTGCAACCGCCGCAACCGTATGGACGCGGCATCAGAGAACCGGCTCGCCGGCAGCGATTCACAAATCATTGGAGGCTTCGGGCGGCGCCTGTACAGATTCCGCGTCAGAGGCCGGTGGCAGCTCCTTGGTTTCCAATGCCGTTCGGATACTGTCCAGAATGCCGTTGATAAACGATCCCGATTCCGATGCCCCAAATTTTTTTGCAATATCAACCGCTTCGTTGATAGACACCTTGGCAGGTATATCTGCGCAATAAAGCAGTTCATACACAGCCATACGCAGAATGTTGCGATCGACGCAGGCCATTCGCTGCACCTTCCAATTGCTCGAATAGCGTTCAATCACCCGGTCGATTTCTGATTTTGATTTCAAAACACCTGCGGTCAGGCGCTCGAAAAATGGATAGGCCCGCTTGTTTGGCGGGAAACATCGACAATAATCGGCCAGCATCTGCTCTGAAAAGCCGCAGCTCATATCCATGGAAAACAGGGCTTGCATGGCTAACTCTCTTGCATGACGGCGGGTTCCCATAATTAGATCTTTTCCACCGCTCCCATCAAATTGGCCATTTCCACTGCGGCCAGCGCAGCATCCCAGCCTTTGTTCCCGGATTTGCTCCCGGCACGTTCAATGGCCTGTTCAAGGGTGTCTGTGGTCAGCACACCGAAGATAATCGGCAGGCCGGCCTCCATACTTGCCGCGGCCACCCCTTTGGAGACCTCTGCGCTGACATAGTCAAAATGGGGCGTCGCACCACGAATGACGGCGCCCAGACAAATGACGGCATCGTGCCGTTTCCTGGCGGCGATCTTCTGAGCAACCAAAGGAATTTCGAACGCTCCAGGCACTTTGATGACATCGATATCCTTGTCCAGGGTGCCGCTTCTGACCAAGGCGTCCACGGCCCCACCAACCAACTTATCGGTGATAAAATCATTAAAACGGCTTACCACGATGGCAAACTTTTTCCCCTTGGCGACAAGATCGGCTTCAATCAGCTTGGGCATGACGCCTCCTCCCCTGATTCGGTATGGCATGATAGAGAGTCATAAAATAAAAACAAAGGTGGTCCTGCAATAAGTTCATTCTCCAGAACAGTTTGTTATCGATGCCAGTGTAAAGTTTAAAGCGCACAGTTTAAAATTTCCGTTTTCTATCGGCCACTTAGTTCAAGAATATGCCCCATTTTCAGTTTTTTACATTCAAGATAGCAGCGGTTGTATTCATTGGCCTCTATTTCAATGGGTATCTGTTCGGTGATGCTAAGTCCGTATCCTTCGAGACCAACCATTTTTTTGGGGTTGTTGGTCAGCAAACGCATTTTACGAACCCCTATCTCCCTGAGCATCTGTGCCCCGATGCCATAATCGCGCAAATCCTCTTTGAACCCCAGCTGAAGATTGGCCTCTACCGTATCCAGTCCCTCTTTCTGCTGCAGTTCATACGCCTTGAGTTTGTTGACAAGCCCGATCCCCCGGCCTTCCTGGCGCAGATAGATGATGACACCGCTGCCTTCGAGGGCTATCATGCTCATGGCCTGGTGCAGTTGATGGCCGCAATCGCAGCGCATCGATCCAAAGATGTCACCGGTCATGCATTCGGAATGCACCCGCACCAAAACCGGCTTTCCCGGGTCGATCTCCCCTTTTACCAGGCCGATGTGCAACAAGTCGTCGACATCGTTTTCAAAGGCGATCATTTTGAATTCACCGCCATGCTCGGTCGGAATCATCGTTTCGGCCGCCCGGTGCACAAACAGTTCCCGCTGCATGCGATATTCGACCAGATCGGCAATGGTGACAATGCCGATCCCGTGGGTTTCGCTGAACTCCTGCAGTGACGGCATCCGAGCCATGGTGCCGTCATCGTCCATTATTTCACAAATCACCCCGGCGGGCTTCAGACCGGCCAACCGGGCAAGATCGACAGAGCCTTCGGTTTGCCCGACGCGGATCATGACGCCGCCGTCACGAGCGCGCAACGGAAAAACATGTCCCGGCCGGACCAGATCCTCGGGGCGTGCATCGTCTGACACGGCGACCAGGATGGTCTTTGCGCGGTCCGCTGCGGAGATCCCCGTCGTGACACCATGTTTGGCCTCAATCGAGATGGTGAAACCGGTTTGAAACGGCGAGGTATTGTCTTTGACCATTAACGGCAGATCAAGTTTGTCGCAGGTCTCACTGGTCAGTGAGAGGCAGATCAACCCCCTTCCATACTTGGCCATGAAATTGATGGCTTCCGGGGTGATCTTTTCAGCTGCCATGGTCAAATCGCCTTCATTTTCCCGGTCCTCGTCGTCCACGAGGATCACCATATTCCCTTGGCGAATTTGTTCAATGGCCTCTTCTACGCTGATACGTCCCATTTTTTGCTTTTAACTCCTTGCCTCTCTTTTTTTCACCAAACCAACGCCGAATTGACGGTTCAATGATTGTTTTTTCAAGAATCCAGAAAGCCCGACCTTGTCAACAGATCCAGATCGATCCCGCTTGCGCCCTCTTTCCGGGATGACTCGCCGGGTTTTACAAACCGCTCGACATATTTTCCGATCAGATCCGTTTCAATGTTGCAGGCTTGGCCTACACGTTTACGCCCGATGGTGGTCAACATGGCCGTGTGCGGAATGATACTGACCTGAAAATGGTCTGACCGAAGCTGATTAATGGTCAGGCTCACGCCATCAATCGCCACCGAACCTTTTTGGATCATGTACCGCGTCAGCTCTGGTCCTGTCCGGAAGGTCAGCACCAGGGCATTGGCTGCAGACTCGCGGGAGGTCAGAATCCCCTGGCCATCGACATGTCCCGATACCAGGTGGCCGTCAAGCCGGTCTCCCAACCGCAACGCCCGTTCCAAATTGACGCGCTCACCGACCTTGGCCGAACCGATGGTCGTTCGGGCGACGGTCTCGGGCGACACGTCCACATCGAAACGACGGCCTTCCAGGCGCACAGCCGTCAGACAAGCCCCATTGACGCTGATGCTGTCACCGATCCGGGTGCCGTCCAGATCAAAATCCGCGCTGACGGTTAACTGCCTGCCCTCTCCCGCAGAGCGAATGGCGTCGATGGTTCCCATCCCCTCTATTATGCCAGTAAACATAGGATACCAAATATGTTTGTCAATTCATTAACCCGTTAACCTTTTTCCATCTTTTTTATGCAACATTGGGGTTCACCCCAATGTTGCATAAGCCGGAGGGCTTCAGAGCCAAGGCGCCAAGGGCGCAGCCGTAGTAAACCTACTGCAAGCCCTTGGCAACACCGGATCTGGAGTCCTCCGGCTTATGCAGCATTGGGGCGAAGATAGCCGCTGACCATTATATCGTCGCCCATCCGGTCAAGTTCGATTTGGCTGACGGCCAAACTCTCACGCATCAGATCCGGCCCCCGGCCGCCGCAAATCGGCACGCCGTCGTCCCCGCCATAGATCTTGGGGGCGTAAAAAAACACCACTTTGTCCACAACACCGGCACGCAGCGCCGCTCCTGCGACTTGGCCGCCGCCTTCAATCAGCAGACTGGTCACGCCACGCTCCGCCAGCTGCTGCATCAATACATCGAGATCGATACGCCTCCCCTTTAAGGATGTCTGGACAATCATTGCGCCTTCGGCCTGAAGCCGTGCTTTGGCAGCCGGCGGCGCATCGGGTCCGCATACCACCCACGTGGGCGCCTTGGAGGCCTGATGCAGCATCCGGGCTTTTTCAGGCATCCGCAGGCTGGTATCGAGAACAACGCGTACAGGGTCGACCCCTTGTCCGTTTTCCAATCGCGTTGTGAGCTGAGGATCGTCAGCCTCCACGGTTCCGACGCCAACCATGATTGCATCCATGGCATGGCGCAATTGATGAACATGCGCTCGCGCGGACGCCCCCGTCACCCATCGTGCATCGCCGGTACGAGTCGCGATGCGGCCGTCCAGGGTCGAAGCGATCTTAAGTATCACAAAAGGCTTGCCTGTGCGAACAAATTTAATAAAATTCTCGTTCAATCGTTGCGCAGCAACCTGCTCCACCCCGCACACGAGATCCACTCCCCGGGAAATAAGAAAGGCATTTCCACCCCCGGCCACATCGGGGTTGGGGTCCTGTATGGCCACGACAACGCGCTTGATGCCGGCCTCGAGGATCTTTTGGGTGCATGGCGGTGTTCGACCGAAATGGTTGCACGGCTCCAAGGTCACATAAAGTGTGCCATTGCGAGCCGCATCTCCTGCA
>JASFGJ010000368.1:0-5065 GCA_050123815.1 Desulfobacteraceae bacterium | reverse complement strand
TATCATACAATCCATTCCCGGGATCCGATTCGTCGAACTGCCCAACAACCGGGAGAATTGCAGTTGTTGCGGCGGCGGCGGCAATCTGGAGATGATCGATGCGAAACTGTCCGGAAACATCGCCGCTAACAAAATGAAAGAAGTCGCCGAGACCGGCGCACAGGCGGTGGTCACCGCTTGCCAGCAGTGTGTGCGCACCATGACGACGTACGCGAAAAGAAACAAGGTCCCGGTCGAGGTCATGGACGTTGTGCAACTTTTATACAAAGCGTTGGATGGTGAAAAATGAAAAAGATCATCCAAACCTGGAGACTATTGGACACACCCCCCATGACAGCGGCGGAAAACATGGCCCTCGACGAAACGTTGCTGGAGGTCAAGGGCGAAGGCAAGAGCCCCAACACGATCCGTTTCCTGCAGTTTTCGCCAAGGACCGTATTGATCGGTTTTCACCAGGCTTTGCGGGAAGAGATTCGCACCGACTATTGCGCGGCGAACCGAATCGACATCAACCGGCGCATTACCGGCGGCGGGGCCATATTTTTCGATGAAAACCAACTGGGTTGGGAAGTGTTTTGCGACAAGGCGTTTTTTAATGCGACCATTCCCAACGCACGGCTTTTCAAAACCCTGTGCGACCCGGTGGTGGCGGCCCTTGCCCTGTTGAACCTGAACGCCGAGTTCCGCCCGCGCAACGATATCGAAATCGACGGCCGCAAAATTTCCGGTACCGGCGGCACCGAGTCGGGCAGTGCCTTTATGTTTCAGGGAACCATGCTGGTGGACTTTGATGTGGACACCATGCTCAGGGCCCTGAAGATACCGGTGGAAAAACTCAAGGCCAAAGAGATTGATTCGGTGAAAGACCGGGTCACCTGTCTGAAATGGGAATTGGGCGATGCCCCGCCCCTTGCGCAGATCAAACATGTCATCAAACGCGGGTTTGAAAAATGTCTGAACATTAAGCTGGAAACGGGTGGGTTGAACGCCGAAGAACAAAAACGCTTTGAGCAAAAACTACCCCGTTTTCGGTCCTACTCCGATTGGATCGACAGCGTCAAGCCCCGGTTCCAGAAACGCGAGGCCGTGCAGGCGGCTTACAAAGCCCCGGCCGGCATGGTGCGGTTTACCCTGGCGATCAACCTGCCCCAGAAACGACTCAAAGACGTATATATCACGGGCGATTTTCTCTCCTTTCCCGGCCGGGCGCTTTATGACCTGGAAGCCCGGCTCAGGGGCGCCCCCCTTGACCGGGGGCATCTGCATGGGATGATCCGCAGCTATTTTGATCAAGGGCGCATCGCCATTCCGGGATTGGATTTCGAAGATTTCGTCAAGCCCCTCGATCAGTGTCTGGAAAAGATTGAAATAGCCAGATTCGGCATCCCTTTGGAGCATTGCAACCTGATCTCCGTTGTCAACGGCTCGTTTGAAGCGGTCATCCAAAAGCGGCCGTCGGCCCTGTTGCTGCCCTATTGCGCCAAACTCACCGGCTGCGATTTAAGATATGAAAAAGGATGCCGGATATGCAAAGAGGCGTGTTGTTCCATCGGGCCGGCCTGGTCCATGGGGCGGCACCGTAAAATGAGTGTCACCACCATTGTCAGCTTCGAGGACCTTTGGCATGAGTTGATGCGTTTGAAAGCTTCCGGAATTTCGGCATACATCGGTTGTTGCTGCCAGCCCTTTTTTACCAAGCATGTGGATGATTTCAAGAAATCCGGACTGCCGGGAATCCTGCTGGATATCGACGACACCACCTGCTACGACCTGGATCAGGCCAAACAGGCGTACGCCGGACAGTTTGATCGCCAGACCAACGTGAACCTGGAGCTGCTGGAAACGGTGCTTCAGATGGGGAGAGGATCATGCGGCAACGAGGCGGCGGCATGAGAAACTTGGTAACGTGCGACATCCTGGTGGTGGGCGCCGGACCCGCCGGTGGCGCAGCGGCGCTGGCCGCCGCCCAAAGGAATGCGCGGGTGTTGGTCGTCGACCGCCGGCAGGTGATCGGGATGCCCGTCCAATGTGCCGAGTATATTCCGGCCATGCTGATGGGACGCCTCGATCTGGGCAAATCGTTCATCGTCCAAAAGACCCGCAAGATGAAGACCTACCTTCCGGGCGAACCGGTGAGGGAAATGCGTGCCCCGGGGTTTACCATTCACAGGGATATTTTTGATCAGGCCATGATTTGCGCGGCTATCGATTCCGGCGCCGGATTGATGACCTCCACGCGAGCGGTTCAACGCATCGATGACGAAACCGTTCTGCTCAAACAAAAAGACGGCCAGTACATACCGGTTCGGGCAAAAATCATTGTGGGTGCCGATGGTCCGCGTTCCACGGTAGGTCGTTGGGTGGAGGCCGTCAATAACAGCTTGATGCCCGGCGTTCAGGCCACGATGCCATTGGCGGCGCCGATGGATTGGACCGAAGTTTACTTTGATCCTGAAATCTATGCCGGCTATGGGTGGCTGTTTCCTAAAAAGGAGGTGGCCAACATCGGCATCGGGTTGAAGACGCCCCCCCGGAACCCGATAAGAACCAAGGCCGTGCTGGATCGCTTCATTTCCCGGCTCAGGGCCTCGGGCAAAGTAACCGGTCAGGCCGTGAGGTATGCCGCGGGATGGATCCCTGCACAGCCGGTTCGGCAAGCGGTTTACGGCAATGTGTTGCTGGTGGGCGATGCCGCCGGTCATACCCACCCCATCACCGGTGCCGGGATCGCCAATGCGGTGGTCTGCGGCGAGATGGCGGGCAGATGGGCCGCCAAGGCGGTCGAGATGGACGATCCCGGTGTGTTGCACCATTATGACGATCAGTGGATGGATCTTCTACAGGAGACGCTCGACCATGCCTACCGGCGACGCCGGACAATGGAAGCTTGCTGGCAGGACTTTACCGGCACGGTTCGGTCGTGTTGGATTGCGTTCCGTGAGTATTATGCTTAACGCATCATCTTTTACAGAGCGGTTGCAGGCGGCCCGCGAACTTTCGTGGCGGCATCGTGGCAAACGCATTACGTTTTATCTTCCCGGCATGTTCCGGCTGGGCAATGCCACAGGGAGATATCCGGCCATTTCCATCACCGGCGGTGCGTGCGGCCTTGGATGTGATCATTGCCAGGGCAAGATTCTCAACAGCATGATTGAAGCGAAATCCGCCGATCAGCTGGTGTTCCAATGCCGTCGGCTGGCTGCAAGAGGCGATTACGGCGTGTTGATCAGCGGAGGGTGCAACGCCGAGGGGCGGCTGCCCTGGGATCGCTTCTTGCCGGCGATCGCGACGATCAAAAGCGAAACGGAGCTGTTCATCTCGGTTCACAGCGGCCTGGTAGACGATCCCACCGCCACAGGCCTGAAGGCGGCCGGTGTGGACCAGGCCCTGATTGACGTGATCGGCGATGACGAAACGTTCAAAACCGTCTATCATCTGCCTTTCGGCGTGGACCGTATCGAGGCATCGATGGCAGCGTTGCAGCGGGCCGGGATACCCATGGTTCCCCACATTGTCTGCGGTATCCACTACGGTGGAATGCGGGGAGAAAAAAACGCCGCGGCCATGATATCCCGATTCAAGGTACAGCAGGTGGCCGTCGTCTCCCTGATGACCATCCCGGGCACGCGGATGGAAAAAGTGCGTCCCCCCACCCCTGAGGCGGTGGCGGATATTATTGCCGAAGTGCGGTTTGCCATGCCGCAAGTTCCGGTCAGCCTGGGGTGCGCCCGGCAACGCGGCAACAGACGCCTGGAGGTTTTGGCCATCGAAGCCGGAGTGAACCATCTGGCGCTGCCTTCCGAAGAGGCGGTGGAAAAAGCCGAATCGTACGGCCTCGATACCAGCTATCAGGAAACATGCTGCAGCGTATTGCCTGACCGGTCGGCATTTTGCTTCCAACGGGGAGATGCATCGCAGGAACTGCGGTCTTGTTTCCAGTAAAATTCTATTGAATGACAAGGAGGCGCATTAATGGAAAAATCTCCCTCCCCTATCCCGGAAAGCCCGGAATACCTGCGCATGAGCCTGGCGGCGTCCATGACCCTGGGGTTTAAACCGGGCCTTTTCTACCGAAACGCCCGACTCTACTGCATCAACCTGCTGCTGACCTACAAAGGCGGCTGTGCGGCACGCTGCGCCTACTGCGGCTTGTCCAACGAGCGATCCGGGAAGCACCACGAGAAGAGTTTTATCCGGGTCCCCTGGCCCGCTTACCGGACCGCCGAGATTATCCAGAGGATTGCCGACCGGCTACAGCGCGTCAAGCGAATCTGCATTTCACAGATTACCAACAAACGCTCTATCGGCGACTCGGTGATCCTTTGCCGGAAACTGCGATCCAGTTTCGATATCCCCGTATCCCTGCTGATTTCGCCTACCATCGTAGACCGGGAAGATTTGATTGAATTCAAATCCGCCGGCGCCGATAAAATCGGCGTGGCCATCGATCTGGCCACGCCGGAGCTGTTCGACCGATATCGCGGCAGCGGGGTGAGAGGGCCACATCGCTGGGACACCTATATGGATCGCCTGGCCGATGCCATCGAGATCTTTGGGACTCGCAATGCGGGCGCTCATTTCGTTACCGGAATGGGGGAGACCGAAAAAGAGATGGCGGCGGCCATCCAAAAAATCCGGGAGATGGGCGGCTGGTCCCATCTGTTCTCTTTTTTTCCCGAGCAGGGCTCCCAGATGGCCCATCATCCCATGCCGGCCTTGGACCACTACCGCAGGATCCAGCTGGCCCGGTATCTGATCGACGAAGCGCTCAGCCACGCCGGGCGCTTCATATATGATGATGACCATAAGATCACCGATTTTGGTGTTCCAACCGAAATCCTCGAAGCGGTGATCTCGTCCGGCGAACCTTTCCGGACAAGCGGGTGCCAGGGGTATGACGGCCAGGTCGCCTGTAACCGGCCCTTTGCCAACTCCAGGCCCGGTCCCGAGATGCGGAACTATCCCTTCCCGCCGACCAAATCCGATATTGAACTTATCCGCGGGCAACTTTACCCCAATGCTGCATGAAACAATTTCAGCGTTAATAGGCGTTGTGGGAGCGGCG
>JASFGJ010000367.1:0-5068 GCA_050123815.1 Desulfobacteraceae bacterium | reverse complement strand
TGTTTTCCAGTTCCATGAAAAGGCGTTTTGCCCTCTCGCGGTTTACGATGAAATGACGAACACCCGGTGCCATAATTCCATAGATGGCATAATAGGCGAGCACACGGTTTCTGGCCAGCTTTTCATACATCTGTTTAAGAACGCGCGCATCGTCATTGACTCCTTTTAAAATCGGCCCTTGCTGCAACATGACGATACCGGAATCTGCGAGCATGTTCAATTTTTGCTCGCAGTAGGGTGTAATCTCATCCGGATGCACGAAAGAGAGAGACAAAAAAACCGGCTTATACTTGGCGAGCATCTCCACCAATTCGGGTGTAATCACATGGGGTGCATATGACAGCGCCCGGGTGCCGATCCTGATAATCTCCACGTGATCGATGGCATGTATCCTGGCCAAAATCTCTTCCAGGTCTTCCATGGGCAGCGTCAATGGATCTCCACCGGTCACCAGCACTTCACGGACATCCGTTCGGCTTTGAATGTAGCTGATCGCTGCATTTAATTTTTCACGCCCTAACAGCTTTATGCGCTGGCCGGCGCGAAAGCAGAAGCGGCAGTGCCCAAAACATTTCAGGGTGGGAAGAAAAAGAAGTTTTCCAGGATAACGATGGACGATACCTTCCACCGGCTGGTACTCACTTTCATCAGCATGGACGTCGGTGACCTCATCATCTTCATATTCGATGAGCTCTTTAGTCGACGGCACGACGAGCCGTTGGAGCACTTTGTGTTTGGCCATCAATTCTGCATAATACAATGGTATCTTCATTGGGAACTTCGCAGACACTTTTTCTATGTCTTGAATTTCAGAGGTGCTGAGGTGAAGCATCTCTTTCAATTCGGACACTGTGGTTCGCTGGGCCATCCATTGGCTTTCATCCAATACCTTGTCGCAAGATGGTGGACATTTGGTCTCGACCTGTGATGGGCAACCTTTTACCGAATTGATAAGTTCCCGGATCACTTTCCTTTCGTCACTGTTTGGTAACCTAGACATGAATTGTTTCCTTTTTCTAATTTGGTTTGAATTCGAGCTTATGGATCGGAATGGGGTGAAAGACAGGCATTTGCTTTTTAGTTATTCTCTTTTAACCTACAGGCGCATCTCTCCAATCTATTGGTCTATCCGAATAGCTCAAAGGAGGTATTTCTCCCCCGCTTCACCGATTGTAATGCGATCGCTTCTGTTGAGACATCAATAAGCTGCATGTAGTGACATGCGTGAAGAGCGTTGCGACTGGGGCTTGGGGTTAGGTACGCGCTTCAATGAGTAGCAAAAGAACCAATGTCTCTCAATGTGCAACCACAAAGTAGCAATAGGCATGCCACTTTTTACAATTCATCGCGTTTGGTCCCTTTTCAAAAGATTATCGGGTGATTATTTTTTTGTTCATTGTGAGGCGGAGACGACAAAGGCAAAATTCTGACAGGTCGGTCAATAGATCGACACATTAGAAGTGGCGCCAAAACTTCCCCTCTGGCCCAATTTCGGTGTTGGGACGAAAGAAGGTTTTGAAACCATTTTTAGAAAGGAAAACTTTTTGATGGTTTATTTCAGTATGACCGTGGATCTTAAAATAAGCGTTGGAATCATTGGCCTCTTGAACAGCCACATGCTGTCATCTGTTATCCACAGCGTCTGATTCCTTCTGATCGATGGCCTTGCGGATCCTTTTGGTGAGATCGCCATAACTCAGCGGTTTCATAACAAAATCCTGCACACCCATCATTTGCGCTTTTTCGGAGGATATCTTTTCGCTGTAGCCGGTGGTAATGATGATGGGAACATCCGGTCGGGTCTCTTGAAGCGCCTGGACCAGTTGGCCACCTGTCATATGAGGCATGGTCATATCGGTAATCACCAGGTCGAATTTGTACGGATCGGCCTTAAAGAACTCCAATGCTTCGAGAGGATTGGTGTGGCCGACAACCCGGTACCCACATTTTTCAAGTAGTTTGGTGGCCAGCCGCACCAAAGCTGCCTCATCATCTACAAAGAGGATGCTTTCCTCGCCAGGGTACGGCTGCTCGTAGGATATGGGTTCCTGGCTTGCAAGACTCTGGATACAGGGGAAAAGCACCTCGAACGTCGTTCCCTTGCCCGGTTCACTGTTCACTTGAATGGCCCCTTTGTGAGCGCTGACGATCCCATACACCACTGCCAGCCCCAAACCCGTCCCTTTTCCGCTTTCCTTGGTGGTGAAATAAGGATCGAAAATACGCTGCATGGTTTGTTCGTTCATGCCGTGCCCTGTATCGGTAACGGTAAATTTCAAATGATCGCCTGTGCCCAGATCGAAATTGTCGGATAGATCATCCGGGTTAAATTTGATCTGGTCCAGGCTCACCTTCAGCAAGCCGCCTTCTTCCTGCATCGCTTGATAGGCATTGGTGCAAAGGTTCAAAACCACCTGGTGCATTTGGGTGGGATCGGCCAGGATCGTGCTCCGACAGTCAATCCGCTGCTCAATCTCTATGGTGGCGGGCAAAGAGGGGCGTAAAAGTTTAAGCGCCTCTTTGATGATCAAGTCCATTCGAACCGGCTTTTGCTCCTGTTCGTGCATTTGACTGAAGCTGAGAATCTGGTAGACGAGTTCTTTGGCGCGCTGAGCAGCACTCATGACTTCACTTAGAGAGGAGCGGGCCGGGTCGTCCTCCGGCAGGATGAGGGCTGTCAGATCGGTATAACCGATGATGGCCGAAAGAATGTTGTTGAAATCGTGGGCGATCCCTCCGGCCAAGGTTCCGATGGCCTCCATTTTCTGTGCATTGCGCAATTGCGCTTCCAAATGTTTTTGGCGCGTGATATCTCGTGCAAAATTCAGGGTGGCGGGCCGCCCTTCCCATTCGATTTTTACCGTATTGAGGTCGGCCCAAAGGATCTGGCTGGCAGCGTCGACGATTCGCAATGAATGTCGGGTGGGTGGCTTGTTGCCTGGCAAGCGTTCGATATGCCGGGAAAGCACAGCCCCCCGGTCGGCAGAGTGAATCAGTTCGGCAAACGGCATATCCATCAGCTCCGAAGTCTCGTAACCGGTCATACGGGTCGTTTTACTGTTTGCAAATTTAATCCGGTCATCCTGGACAACAAAAATGGCGTCATTGGCGTTTTCGACCAGCAATCGATATTTTTCTTTGGAATTCAGCAAGGCCTTTTTGGAACTGACTCGATCCTCGATATCGATAAACACAATCAGGGCGGTTGAGGTGATTTCATAATCTCTCTCATTGAAAGGCCGGTGCAGGTGCTGATCCTCGGTGTTGTTGCCCACCAAAAGGGCAAGCCCTGCACGCGGTTCAAAAGACCACAAAAGAAACGGCACGCCGGTAAAGTGGCGTATGGAGTCGACAAGCGGGTTGGACGAGGGTGTGTCGGAATTTATATGGAAATTTTCCTCAGGCAACATCGGCGGATTAAATTGGGGCGGCAAATCGCGCGGGAAGCCCAAGGCGCTGATGGGCTTGAAACAGCCATTTTGTGGAATAAATTTCAACAGGGCGGCACAATCTACATGCATGGCCTTCAGGATGACCTGCAGGCACGGCCGCTCGATATCATCCAGCTTTGTCCAGCTGCTTTCCAGCTTGTACGAATTAGCGACGAGATCAGCCAGCATTCGCTTTCGGGCGGCATCCCGGCGGACACTCGTTTTTTCTGCCTGCAAGTGTAGGATGCGCCGGCCCAACTCGTTACAATGCCTCCGATAATAGCCCAATTCCCGCTTAAGCTCATCCATTTTCAAAACCCCATTGTGAACACAGCAAGTACACCCGTCCAATCCAGGGGCCGGGTCCGGTCGATGCAGGGGGCCAGTTCAACCCCTGAATAGAATCCTAACAGCGGCATGGTTTGGCCGATCACCTCCTGTAGAACGGAAGCCTCTTCAACTTCATCCCCGCAAAAGGCGCAGGCTCTGCCGGCGCAATCGATATACAAAGCACACAAGCCTTGACCGTCATTGATTCCATTCAACAATTCTTTTGTTTGATTGCGAACCGATTCAAGCACGAGTTGCTGGCTGCGCGACATGATCTGGATCTTTAAGCCGACTTCAAAATCGGCTTCAAATAGGGAGATAGAACCATCCTTGGGATTTGTATCGATGATCAGTCGATTGATATAGGCGGATTCCTTGTACGGATCGAATGGATTGCCGAGTTTTTTGCCCAGTGCCACGAGCCGGGTGAAGTTCACATCCTGGGATTCATTTGCCAGTTGGGTCATTTCTTGAAGCACTTCGTATGCCGGTCGATCGTCGAGCTCATAAAGAACGGTACCGTCGATACGCGTAATTTCCAAAAAAGAGCTGATGGGTGTGCATCCATGCATGATGGTGACGTGACTCGACCAGACAGGGGGCAGCACAAGCGCGACGGCCTTGTTTTTTACCGGACCCCGGCCGTCGAACACATAACTGTTCGACAAATAAAAATCGCTCAGCAGGCCAGCACCAAAGATCTTCAGCGGTTTATCGGCCAACCCAGTATAAATTCCATCCATCAACCGGCTGGCGACATTGAGGACCGGCGGTGAGCAGGAGTGGATGGAATCATAAAAGAGAATGACAGTGGCGTTGTCGGCGGCACATTCCCGGAGTTGTTTACCAAGTTGCTCGCCGACCCGGGTTTCACTCTGGTCCAGCCCGGAAACGGTTAATATTGATAATTTATCTGTTGTTTCAGGAAAGAGGGCCAAAGCGCATTCATACCCACCATAACTGATCCGGTGGTTGGTGATGGTACCGACGGCTGCGCCACCGAGCACGGGGATCGGGCCCAATTGGGTGCGCAGCCCCTCTAAGACGGCCTCCGGATCGTGGCGTCCGCCGCAAAAAGCCATAGCCCAACCGGCGGAATCGTTCGTTCCCATTCTGCCCGTGATTCGGCTCGCGGCTTGCTGACCGGCTTGAAAAGAATCGGTATCTCGACTAGCTCCCATAAAAATCATTTTCATTTCTCCTTGCCTTGCTTGGCGACCGAACGCCTGCAAATGCACAATACCTTTTTGGAGACATAGCTTGGATGCAGTCGAATGGAAGGGCCGATCAGATCATTGCAGAGAAGA
>JASFGJ010000366.1:0-5076 GCA_050123815.1 Desulfobacteraceae bacterium | reverse complement strand
GCCGAGTAATATTTGGGGAACATCTTGCGGTGAAAGTCATCCAGGCCGTCACAAATAAAGCCTTCGAAACGTTGTTTGCTCACAGTTCCGCAATTTTCACAATAATGCCGGTAATACAGGTGTTTTTTCTTTTGATGGCTCAAATCGATCGTATGCTCCTTAACCCCTTACCATAACGATTAATCGCATCTAAGTCAAATACCGGATTTTAGTTGCGGGAATCGGTCCGGCAATACGGGTCACTGTTCAAACTGTTCTCATTCTAACTTATCGTTTTTAAAGTGTTATCTGGTTTACTTGATGATGAAGCTGAAGCACCGATCTTCCGTCTTAGAGGGGGGCGAACATCCGGGCGTCCAGCAGATCTCTCTGAAATCGACCTGATTGTTTTGGCTGATCAACAGAACGCTTGAACTGCGTGTCCCATAGTCCGGGCTGGTAATGAATGCCGGGGCCAGCATCCGTTCCTTTTCGATTCCCACACCCGTCCGAGGCAGCTGATGGTCGGGAACGCTGTCCTGATTTTGCAGCAGCGCAATCAGGGGGTGAAAATCGATATGCGACGGGTCGCCGTTATCCGATTGAAGAGCGTCGGCCAGTTGGGTTTTACCTACCCGGACTTTTGGCCAATCGGTGTCGAGCAGGCGATTGCTCAAGCCGTAAACGCCCGGTTCCAGCATTCGAATGCGGCCGTCACGATTTCCGAAATAATATAGCGATTGGGTGTCTCCCAGGATCAGGTTGAAGCCGCTGTATTGGTCCGCTTTCGCAAGAATGTGCCGAAGGTATCTCTCCGGTGAAGCCGTACCGGTCAGAAAATCGGCCACCAGGTTTCCGCGGGACGGGGCGTTGGCGATTGGGGCGATGACTTCGCGGTAGTTGGTGATGGCGGCAAACCGCCCGTTTCGGGAAATGCCCATCCATGTCCCCAGCTGCTTCAGGTCGCGTCCGGCCAGTACCTGTGGGTAATCCTCCCAAAAATGGAGCGCGGCTGTGGGGCGCTCGTAAAACTCGTCTCGATTGGCCGCCAGGACCAGGCGATAGTCTGCATGTTGTTTATATGCGAACAGAATCAGGCACATATCCCACCTTTGCACGGAATTTTCGATGGTACGCGTTGTATCATGATTTATCAAGTTAAATCCAAATATGACGGTGTCAAAACAGCCGGCTTCGGGACGTGGTCCGAGATCTGTCGATGCCGATGGATTTGTAACGGAAACAGGTGGTTCCGACGAGCTTTTTCGCTTTACAATTCAGTGCGATATTGCTACAACCCAACCACTGTTGATTGTGGTGGCGCCTTTGGATTTGGCGGCATCCGCCATAGGTCGGACCGGGCATCTGCGAGATGGCACAAACCGGTTTGGATATGTTTTAAATACAACTTCCCTATAATTTGAGGAATTGCAATATGGATATCAGTCGACGATTGGGAATCCTGGTCTTCATGGGGGTGCCGGCCATTATCGGTGGCGGAATTGTATATGCGATTTTCGGCTCCTTGACACCCATGTGGATCTACGAAGCCCTGTTGCTTTTGACCGCCGGTGCTCTTGTGAGCCGCTAAACAGATTGGTATTAGCGTTCGTTCAGCGCAGTTCAAAGCGCAGCATCGGCCGATGCCGAGGCAGTGCCCATCCGGAAATGGATGGACACGAGGCAAGTGCAGGACACGCCCCCCCCAATGGTGCCCAGTGGGCGGCGCCGCCCGGACATGGGGACGACCTCCTTTTAGGGCGCAGACGAGAAATAATTCCACCAGATTGCGCAAAACAACGCGATTTGAATTCGTCTGCAAGGCATATCCGCCGGTGCATATCAGGCGATATGTGCTGGTGGATGTAACGCAGCAGACGGACGCAAAGACAAGCTAGGTGGTGGAATTATTTCTTGCCTGCGCCCTTAATCTCCGCCCTAAAGCGCGCGGTGAAATACTGCGCACACAGGCCAAACGTGCAAAGCGCGTGCAATCCAACTGCCAAAGCCACCGATCATCGGAGGTTTTATGGGTGACTTTAATTCCAAAAACCCCATTTTGTGGTTTTTTCTGGCCTGTTTTATCGGGTCGATCTATTTGTTGGGCTGGCTGCTGCTGCCATTTCTATCCATTTTAATTATTGGAGGGGTGGTCAGCGGCATTTGCTATCCGATATACCGTTTCTTTTTGCGGTTTAAAAAAATAGGTCCATCCACGGCTTCGTCGCTGACCTGTGTCTTAATCTTTATTCTGCTGTTTATCCCCATTGTTTTTTTTGTGGGGAGCCTGACTCAGCAAGCTTACGGCCTGTACCAGATGGCCAAGGACGCCGCCATCAGCAATCAGATCAATAGCCTGCTGAGCGAAACCCATATTCTGGATAGAGCCAATAGGGTGCTGGTCAACTTCGACTATGAGCTGACCGGCGATGAGCTGAAGAACGCGGTAACCGAGGTGGCCAAGTTCGTCGGCTTATACCTTTACAATCAAGCCCGGGACATCGCCTCCAACACCCTGGCATTTGTCATCAACTTTTTCCTGATGCTGCTGGTCATCTATTTTCTGCTGATCGACGGGCATCGGCTGGTCGCCTACATCGTCGATCTTTCGCCCCTGCCCACCGATCAGGAGTGGATGCTGATTGAAAAATTCAACGGCATGGCCGGCGCCATATTGATCGGCAACGGGTTGGGCGGTGTCATCCAGGGAGGCTTGGGGGGCTTGTTGTTTTGGATGTTTGGCTTGCCGTCGGCCTTTTTATGGGGGGTTATCATGGGACTGTTGGCGTTTTTGCCCATCATCGGCATTGGCGTCGTCCTGTTCCCCACAGCGTTTATTTTATTTGTCAAAGGGCGCGTTGCGGCGGGTATTTTTATCCTCATTTTCTATTTTGTCGTTTCCATGGGTGTCGAGTATCTGTTTAAACCCAGGCTTGTCGGTCAAAGGGTACAGATGCATCCATTGCTGGTGTTTTTCGCCATCATTGGCGGTTTGAAGCTGTTCGGGATATTGGGCATCATTTACGGCCCATTGGTGGTAACGGCCTTTTTAACGCTGGCACAGATCTACAGGGCGAACTATCAACAGATGGTGGAGTCCAAACAGGGTGATACTCAGGATTAGAACCTATCTCAAAATAAATCTAAACGCCCCTGGCGGCGTTGCAAAACGGTGCAAAATGCTCACATACTACGTGTATGCTCCGCTTTTTCCCCGTTTTGCGCCTTGCCATGAGCGCTTACATTTATTTTGAGATAGGTTCTAGCTGTTTCATTTTCCAATTGCAAAGGTGAATTTATGACAACCGAAGAGTCAAGGGCAGTCATCAGTATCGAGAGCGAGATGAAAAAATCGTATCTCGATTACGCCATGAGCGTCATCATCGGGCGGGCCCTGCCCGATGTCCGTGATGGGCTCAAGCCGGTGCACCGGCGGGTGCTTTATGCCATGCGAGAGTTGAAAAACGATTATAACAAGCCATACAAAAAATCGGCCCGCATTGTGGGCGATGTGATCGGTAAATACCATCCGCATGGCGATACGGCGGTGTACGATACGATCGTGCGCATGGCCCAGGATTTTGCCATGCGCTACACCCTGGTGGACGGACAGGGCAATTTCGGCTCCATCGACGGCGATTCTCCTGCCGCCATGCGATACACTGAAGTCCGCATGACCCGGCTCGCCCATCAGATGATGGAGGATCTGGACAAAGAGACCGTTGACGAGGTCCCCAACTACGATGAATCGTTGACCGAACCGGTGGTGCTGCCCACCCGTATACCGGCGTTGCTGGTGAACGGCTCTTCCGGCATCGCCGTTGGAATGGCGACCAATATTCCGCCACACAACTTGTCGGAAGTGGTGGACGCCGCCTGTGCGCTGATCGACGACCCCGACATCAGCTGGGAAGGGTTGATGAAGCATATACCGGGGCCGGATTTTCCCACTGCCGGACTGATTTACGGCACCAAAGGCATCAAAGAGGCGTATCGCAACGGGCGCGGCATCATTCGGATGCGGGCCCGCGTGGTGATTGAAAAGGATCGCAAGGGCCGTGAAACACTGCTGGTGACACAGATCCCATACCAGGTCAACAAAGCCAAATTGATCGAAAAGATTGCCAATCTGCTTAAACACAAGCAGGTGGAGGGTATCAGCTATGTGCGCGATGAATCCGACAGGGAAGGCATGCGCATTGCCATGGGCCTCAAAAAAGGCGCCGTTGCGGGCGTGGTGATCAATCAACTGTACAAACACACCCAGATGGAATCCAGCTTTGGGATCATCTTTCTGGCCGTTTCTCGCCAAAGACCTCAGGTGCTCAGCCTCAAGGAGATCCTGGATCATTTTGTGGACCATCGCAAGGATGTGATCACGCGGCGAACGCGCTACGAGTTGAACAAGGCCGAAGCCAGGGCCCATATCCTGGAAGGTTTGAAAATCGCGCTGGATAATCTGGATGCCGTGGTGCAACTGATTCGTTCATCCAAAACACCGGGCGAGGCCAAACAGGGCTTGATGACCCGCTTTAACCTGACCGCTATTCAGGCGCAGGCCATATTGGATATGCGGCTGCAGCGTCTGACCGGTCTGGAGCGTGAAAAGATCATTGACGAATATGAAGCGGTGCTCAAGGACATTGCGCGCTACAAGGAGATCCTGGCGTCGGAACAACTGGTTCTCAATATCGTTAAAGATGAACTGCGGGAGGTGCAGGCTCAGTTCGGTGATGAGCGGCGTACAGAGATTGTCGAAGCGGCCCCCGAAATGACCATCGAAGATATGATCATGGAAGAAGATATGGTGGTGACCATTTCCAACTCCGGTTATATCAAACGCAATCCGATAACACTGTATCAGAGCCAGCGTCGGGGAGGAAAAGGCAAAAAAGGGATGGGCACCAAGGACGAAGATTTTGTGTCCCTCATGTTTGTCGCCTCGACCCACCATACCTTTCTGTTTTTTACAAACCGCGGGAAAGTCTACTGGTGCAAGGTTTACGATATACCACAGGCCGGGCGCCACAGCCGCGGCAAAGCGATTGTCAATCTGCTCAATTTTGACGAAGGCGAGCGACTGTCCACTGTACTGGT
>JASFGJ010000365.1:0-5091 GCA_050123815.1 Desulfobacteraceae bacterium | reverse complement strand
CAACCGGCCCAACCGGCAAACCGCCAAACCGTCAAACCGGCCAAACCGGCCAAACTGTTCCTCAAAACTCCTTGAAGAACCCAACCGAGACGGCATATTTATCATAGCCGTCCTCAAGCGATAAAAAACCGACCCGCTCCATCAGCCCCCAATCCTTTCCCAGCCAATGACGGTGGTGGAGACCGATTTCCAAAGCATCCTGGCGAACATCTTCGGGCTCAGCCAGCGTCTGCGCCTGGTAGGCCTGGGCACCCGAACTGAGCTTCAGGAAAACCCAGCGCCAGCCCTCTTCGCCGTATCCCAGGCTCAACAAATGGGTGTATGAGACAAGGCTTCCCGGATCGCTGGTATTGCGAAACAACCGATATTCGGCAATCCACCGGATGTGGTACCAGGTGGCACCGGCGGAAACGATCCAGTCCCGTTGCTCTCCCTTGTAATCGATGTAGGAGGCGCCAAGGGTCAAAACAAATGGATCGTGCAGAAAATGAAAATCATGATCGATGCGATAGACCGGCAAGAAGTCTTCACCAAAGCCGCGGGACAAAGCAGAATAGGTGGATAGCCAGGAGAGCCAATCCACATACGCGCCGACGGCGGCCGTCTGCCCGCTGCCTTCTTTGACTCGCCCGTGAAGGCTTGCCTGGGCAAAGGCCGTGACCCGGCGGTGAACTCTTGCATACAATGCAGCATCCACGCTTTTCCAGTTGCCATAATCGGCGTTGGGACTCAAATGCTCGTAGGTGAGCATGCTTTCGAATCGGTATGTGTATGGTTCACGCAGATACTCACTGCCGATGATCCGTGCAGCCGCTTGATCCGGCTGTGCAGCGAAAATGACAGGGCAGTACCAGAGCAGAATTGTCAGTGTAAAAAGGACACGAATTAATCGAAGATTCTTCATTTTCATTGAGTTCCACACGAGGCCGGCGCAGAGGCCGGCCCTACGTTCCTTGCCTCATAATTCGCCTCAAAAATGCTCTTCGTAGGGCAGGGCTCCGCCCCTGCCATCGACCGGCGCTTTTCTACTATTAACTTCACACTTTTCACCTTAATGAATTCGTATAAAACTTAATAAAGGCCCACATCAATTTTGTTTAAAGCTCCGTTTGCTACGGTTGCATCCGTTCCCGTGCCATGGAGATGACAACCGTTTGCAACGAATCGGCCAGTCCCTCCGCCCTGCCGTACTGTCGACAGAACTCGGCCCAAATCTCTTGGGCGAGTTGCGAGGCGGGGTCCAGCAAGCCATAAATAATGGGAAACAATTGGGCAAATGCATCCGGGTAGAACCGGCTCCAATCCGAAGTGTGTTGGGTCTGACTGTCAACGGCCCAATGGAACATGCCGGTGGAGGTATCGTACAATTGCGTCCACACGCTTTGCCTGATTTCTTGCGCGGCATCCTTATACAATTGCGGTATCGACCAATCCAATGCACGGCACAAAGCCAGATAGGCCTTCAAGCCGGCATATACCTCGCAATTGTCCATCAGATATTTGCTGTCCCGATCCGGCAGGGCACGCGTCAGCCCATCGTGATCTTTCAACACGATCAGCAGATAGGCGACATCTTCTATTTTCTTTCGGCTCGAAAGAAAAAGTTGTCGGTTGCCGACGCGTTTATAGTACTCATGCAGAAGAATAAGAAATGTGGCCGCATATGAATCCACCGAATCATAGGCCTCGGCATTGCTTTGTCTGCCGCGGTCATCCAGGTAGAAGTCGTACATACTACCGGTCAGTCCATGTTTATCGGGGTAGTTGAGATGATCCAGATACCACCAGATGTATCGTTCCACATGTTGCCAATTGAGTCGATGGCGCAAGATATATATCCCGTATAGATTGACCTCGTAAGGCACGACATGTCGATACGCATAGGCCGGAGAAAAGACATCGATGACCTTGTGGGTCGGGTGCAGCGGTCTGCAACAGCCCGTCAAGGCCGATACGGCCACCATGCTAGCGAGCAGGTATAAATAAATGCGTTTCATTGGCAGTGGTATCCAAGGTCACGTAAAAAAAGTCAGTTCCGCTTTGAATTTTCCCCACCTTCCTGTGGGGCGGCCGAAACTTGTCCCGGGCAAACGCCAGGGTCAATCCCTTCAAACCGACAGGTTTTCGAACAGACACGTCAAGTCCATTCGGCTGGACGGTAAAGGAGTACTTCGTTTCAAGCATCTGCAACATGAAGTCGGCAAAGTAGCTCATGGATTGAACGTTCAGATGCCCTTTGGCCTGCGCCTGCTCCATCACATCGAGAAATGAGACAAAGGCCGGCCGGTAATCCCGGCGCTGTGCGGTCTCGAACAGATCATAGGGATGCGAGTAGAGCAATCGCACCACTTTGTTCCGGATAGCGTACGCCACCGTGCGCTGCAGCCACTGCCGAACGACGGCTTCGTCATAGCCGTTCGCATCGAACTCTTCCAGAGAGGCCTTGTCGATCAGCGGCATCACCGGAAAGGCAATCTGTCGATCCGAGAGCATCCGGCCGTCAAAAAACGTGCGATTTGGGGCAGCGCCGCTATCGCCGGTATAGTAATAGGCGGCAATGCCCAGTTCGGCAAGAATTTGTGTCATCAATGGCTGTGGATGGACGCCGTTGGGGGCCGAATACTCGACAATTTTCCCTCCGGTCAGCGATTCCAGACACTGACTGTTTTTTTGAATGTACCGCTTGATCTCGTTCTTGCCAAACGCACCGGATTCTACCTTTGAAGCAAACCAGTTATGATACCAACCGCCATGCGAACCGATCGTGCCATACGGCGTGAGCATTTCAACGAAGCGTTTGCCCTTGCCGCAGGCATCGAACCCTTTGTGATCACCGGGCCGGTCCAGTGAGTCCCCTGCAGTAATGTGCATGGAATAGTTCAGATGGGGACGAAAGAAACCCGCTGCAATCATCTGCTCAAGATAGGGCCAGTCGCCATTGCTGTCGTGATGCCAGTTCAATACGATACCGCCTTTGCCATAGGGCACATTCATCAGGTGCGGGATCTTAAGGCGGTTGAACAGGAAAAAGCGCAACATGGAGCGCAGCGGCAAATCATCGGCGTTGGCCTTCAAGTGCCCCAAAGGCATATTCACATAGAAAACCAACCCATCTCCATAACGCCGCGTCACGACGGCCGGATAGGCTGCGCCATCGTCCACCACGGCGGTGGCCAACACCTTCGGTGCCGGCCGCACGGCTGGATCTACCATGATTTGGTTGCGAGCCACAGGATAGTGCAGTCGACCATACCCGTATCCGCACAGATAGAGGTCGCTGTCCAATTTTCCGAATGGAATTTCACAGGCCCGAACCGCGGCGGCGTCTTTGAACTTGATATGCCCAGTGGTGTATGCCCGATCGGCCAGCCGATTGAACGCGACATGATCGATGCCGCTGAATCTGTTGAACAGCGTCTCCGGCAGATAGGCGTCCTGGCTGTCTTTAACGGCTGGATCGTAAATCGCCGCAACACCGCCGCCGGCCTTGAGATAGCGCGCCAACCAGGGCTCAAATCCGATTGGCATTCGCCGGCACAAGCTGTCGGGAAAAATGACGGCCGGCACGGTGGCGGCCAAAGCGTCCGGATCGACAGCCAGCAGCAGGTGCTGGTCGATGCACTCATATGCGACGCCCTCTTCTTCCAAGACACTGACGTAGGCATCCAGAACATGGCGGTACTGTTTCAAATATTTCGGATTGTAGGTCACCATGACGCGCATCTGTTGGCTGCGCGACATCCGGGAGACCTTCTTCATCGACAAAACACCATAGCTGATGATGATCAGACTCATCACTGCCAGACCGATGAAAAATAGTTTCCGAATCATAGTACCGCGCCCTTGCCTTCGGTTAGCACGTACCCGTAAATCGCCACATTGCGATCCACAACAATCCGTTTTTTGGCGATGATCGATTTAATGTGTCCGGCCTGTCCGATACGCACGCCCGGGTAAAGCTGGACCGAATCCTGTGAAAAGAGATTGCCCAGGACCACGGCATTGTGCAGAATTTCAATCGGTCCCTCTGCAAACAGATCGCCTGCGATAACGCTGTCCCTGCCGATAATCGCGCGGCCGTCACAGCGGACATCCCCATGAATCGAAACCCCATCGGCCAGATTCAGATCCCCCTTGACAACCAAATCCTGTTCGATAACCGTCCCGCTCAACAGCAAGGATGATTGTCTGCGATAATTGGTGACATCCTCAATGGATTTAATTTGTGCTGCGGCCGTGCGTGGCGCGCGACCGGATGGGAGTGCGGGCAGGTCGCGCTCCCGATAATCAGGAGATGTGATCTGAGGGCTGAACAGCCGCTGAAACGCAACATCATGGTCGAGCATCAACTGCCCGGCACAAGAACAGCTCACACCCAAACGGGATCCGGCGCCCACGCGGATGTCGCCGTTGGCGTCGATCCAGCGGGTTACGCGGATTTGCCGGCCTAAAATCACATCGCCATCACAGGCCAGTGAGCGCAGCCGGCAGCGTCGGCCGATCGACGCCGATCCGGCGACATAGAGCTCCTTGCGAAACGTGGCCCGCGGCTGCGTCTGCATATCTCCTTGCACCAGCAAGATATGCGGCAGGATCTGGCCCGTTTCAATGCGGCAGTCGGATTGAACTTCTACGGTTTCATCCTTGGACAGTGGAACGGTTCGAAGGCCGGATGATACGGGATTGCCGCCGAGGCCCTCAAATAAAATGCGACGGAACGAATTGCCCAGATGCCGCGGATCTTTGCTGTAATGTATATTCACGGGCAACGGGTATTCGTCCCGCGGCCACAAGCTCTCACGCAAACCCGGCCAGAAGGGTAAAAAGAGCATTGCACTGAATATCAGAATGATCATCGCCGCGCCCAAGGCATTGGCATGACGCTCGTCAGCGGGCGCCTCCGTTGGCGGCAGGTTCGCGGCGGCCATCGCAATGCCATCCGGTGCATGCAACGCTGGATCCGTACAGCCCAGGATAAGCAAACAAACGGCCAGCGCCAGGCCCGACCATAGCATATGCGACGAACGTTTCATTGCATGGATTCCTTTCGAAATCGACGCGTTTTGGCCCATTTTCGCTCTCGCCTGGACA
>JASFGJ010000364.1:0-5104 GCA_050123815.1 Desulfobacteraceae bacterium | reverse complement strand
ACGCTCGACCTGAACCACCACCGTCTTGTCCATCTTGTTGCTAACGACGGTTCCGCTAACTTCTCTTTTTATTCCACGTGTTTTCATATGCGCCCTTAGTAATTGATTGATCACATCGTGTGACCCGCTTTCCACACGGACGTAAGCACAAATGTGCCGCTGTTAAGCGGTTGCCTGTTCACCTTCCGCTGTTTGGGGATTGCGCGCCAATTCGCCCAAGACGGTTTGAATGCGTGCAATCTCCTTTTTTGTTTGCTTCAGCTTGCTCGAATTTTCGAGTTGTCCGATTTCATGCTGGAACCGAAAGTTGAACAGTTCGTGCTTTAATTCGGTCAGTTTCCGCTCCATTTCGTCACGGCTGAGCGCTCTGATTTCACTGGCTTTCATAGCAGATCGCTCCTCTCAATAAACCGGGTTTTAACCGGCAGTTTATGCATGGCCAGGCGCAACGCCTCTCTGGCCATCTCTTTCGATACCCCGGACATTTCATACAGGACGCGTCCGGGCTTGATGACCGCCACCCATCC
Source organism: Desulfobacteraceae bacterium (assembly GCA_050123815.1). Lineage (GTDB taxonomy): Bacteria > Desulfobacterota > Desulfobacteria > Desulfobacterales > Desulfosarcinaceae > JARRKU01. The sequence goes on along the minus strand of JASFGJ010000364.1, from coordinate 4,577 downwards.
TTCGGGAGCGCCTTTTCCCTTACCCATGCGGACTTCTGCCGGCTTTTTTGTAATCGGCTTGTCAGGGAAGATACGGATCCAGATCTTTCCCCCCCTCTTTACATGCCGGGTCATGGCAATACGAGCCGCTTCAATTTGCTTGGAGCTGATATAACCGCAATCAGTGGCCTGCAAACCGAACTCACCGAAATTGAGCGATGAGCCGCGGCGAGCCATACCCCTCATTTTGCCTTTTTGCTGTTTGCGGAATTTAACTTTTTTCGGGCTTAACATAACGATCTATCTCCTGATTCACCGTCCGGCGAACGTCCCTGTTGGGCAGCGGCCGATCGGATCGGGACGGCAATTAGCTTTCCAGTTGCGGCTTGTCCTTATCGAGAATTTCACCCTTGAAAATGAACACCTTCACACCGATGATGCCATAGGTCGTTCGGGCTTCAATGAATCCATAATCGATATCGGCACGCAACGTGTGCATCGGCACCCTGCCTTCACGGTACCATTCGGTGCGCGCCATCTCTGCACCACCCAGCCGGCCGGCGCAGATAATCTTAATACCTTGGGCGCCAAAACGGATGGCTGATGTTACGCCACGCTTCATGGCCCGACGAAAAGCGACCCGGCGCTCGATTTGCATGGCCACATTTTCAGCCACCAGTTGGGCATCGACTTCCGGCTTGCGCACTTCCTGAATGTCAATCATGATCTCCTGGGAGACTTTTCCTTCCAACTCTTTTTTCAGTCGTTCGATCTCCGAGCCCTTCTTCCCGATGACAATGCCGGGTCTGGCCGTATGAATACGGAGCCGGATGCGTTTCGTAGAGCGCTCGATTTCAATTTTCGAGATCCCTGCGTGGTACAGTTTTTTCTTGATGAACTTACGCAGGTTAAAGTCTTCACGAATGTACTCGGCGTATTTCTTATCGGAATACCAACGCGATTCCCAGGTTTTGATGATCCCCAAGCGTAATCCGATGGGGTTGACTTTCTGGCCCAAGCTAATACCTCCTTGTTAAACCGACGCTTCGGTCAACACGACCGTCACATGGCTGGTACGTTTCAAGATTCGGGTGCCCCGCCCCCGCGCTCTGGCCCGGAACCGCTTGAACATCGGACCGCGGTCGACGATCAACCTGCCCACAACCAGATCGTCGATATCAACGTCGGGCTGCTGGTCTGCATTGGCCACCGCGCTGCGCAGGACTTTTTCCACAATTCCGGCTGCCTTCTGGGGCATGAACTTCAGCGTATCCAGCGCCTTGTCAACCGGTCTGCCCTTTATGGCGTCCGCCAGCATGCGAACCTTCATGGGTGAAATTCGCACATATCGGGCGACTGCTTTAACTTCCATTGTTGAGACTCCTTACAGCATTACCTATTTACGTTTCGATTTTTTATCGGCGGCATGCCCGTAATAAGTACGCGTCGGTGAAAATTCACCCAACTTATGCCCCACCATATTTTCAGTCACAAAAACCGGAATAAATTTACGCCCGTTGTGCACGGCCAATGTCAATCCTACCATTTCAGGAATGATGGTGGACCGGCGCGACCAGGTTTTGATCACCTGGTTGCTGCGAGTTTCTTGAGCGACCGATATTTTTCTCACTAACTTTTCGTCGATGAACGGGCCTTTTTTCAATGACCGTGGCATAACTTCTCCTGTGCATCGGGGGGTGTTGTGTCTAACATCCATGCGCCCCCGCCATTGCGCCAATGCAACATCTCTTTATTTGCGGCGTTTTACGATATAACGATCCGTCTGTTTGTTTTTGCGGGTGCGGTATCCTTTGGTGGGCATACCCCAGGGCGAACACGGGTGCCGTCCGCCGGACGAGCGCCCTTCACCGCCGCCCATGGGATGGTCCACCGGGTTCATCGCCACGCCCCTAACCTTGGGTCTGCGACCTTTCCAGCGGGAACGACCGGCTTTACCGTCAGAGGTGTTTTCGTGCATCACATTGCCCAACTGGCCTACCGTGGCTTTGCAGCGCAACAAGACCATCCGGACTTCACCCGAGGGCAGCTTGACCAGAGCATAGCGATCTTCTTTGGCCATTAACTGGGCAAATGTTCCTGCGCTGCGGACGATCTGGCCGCCTTTTCCCAATTTCAACTCGATGTTGTGGATATGGGTGCCCAACGGGATGTTGGCCAGCGGCAGGGCGTTGCCCGGTTTGATATCGGCCTTGGGACCGGACATGACGGGATCGCCCACATTCAAATTCGCGGGCGCCAGGATATAACGCTTTTCGCCGTCCGCGTAATGCAACAGTGCAATCCGCGCACTCCGGTTGGGATCATATTCGATAGCCGCCACCTTGGCCGGAATTCCATCTTTATCGCGCTTGAAATCGATGATGCGATAATAGCGCTTGTGACCGCCCCCGCGGTGCCTGATGGTAATCCGGCCGTTGTTGTTCCGACCGCCGCTCTTCTTAAGAATCTTCACCAAACTCTTCTCGGGACGCTTCTTGGTGATCTCCTCAAAAGTTGAGTAGGTCTGAAATCGACGCCCTGAAGACGTTGGTTTTACCCTTTTAACTGCCATTGTTATCAACTCCTAAAATCAGGCCCCTTCAAAAAACTCGATACGCTCGCCGGGCATGAGGGTCACAACCGCCTTTTTCCAATTGCGGCGTTTGCCAAGAATACGCCCCCGACGTTTGACTTTGCCTCGAACATGCATGGTCCGGGTATTGGCTACTTTTACATTAAAGATCTTCTCAATGGCGCGCTGCACTTCAATGCGATTCGCGCACGGATCGACTTCAAAAGTCACCTGATTGGACTGTTCCTTTTGAATATTGGTCTTTTCTGTAATGATCGGCCGCCGGATGATATCGTAATCAATCATTAGAGCAATCTCCCTTCTATGCCCTTGATGGCGTCCTGCAAAAGCACCAACGTATCATATTTCAAAATATCATAGACATTGAGGCCTTCGCATCGCAGCACTTTGACACCCGGCACATTGCGTGACGACAGTTCCAGATTGCGATCGGCGTCAACGGTAACGATCAAGGCATTGCCTGCTTTGAGCGACTGAACCGTCGACACGAAATCCTTGGTTTTGATTTCAGGCATCTCAAAGCCGTCCAGCACCATCAGCTGCTTGTCCTGAAGTTTGCTGGTAAGCGCCATTTTCAGCGCCAGCTTTCGAACCTTCTTGGGCACTTTCTGCGCATAAGAGCGCAGATGGGGGCCAAATACGACACCACCGCCGCGCAGCAAAGGAGACTTGATATTACCTTTGCGGGCCCTGCCGGTTCCCTTTTGCCGGTACAGCTTTCTTTGGCTGCCGACAATGTCTGAACGATTTTTCACCGAGGCCGTACCCGAACGTCTGCCGGCCAGTTGCGCTTTGACCACCTGATGCAGTATGGGGGCCTGTATCGGTACGTTGAATATATCGTCCGACAATTCGGCTTCGGATACCTTGTCGCCTTTAATATTGATGATGTCTACTGTTGCCATTTTCTTCCTCAAATTCAATCCGAATGGACAAATTTCAGCTTCTTAATCTCGACCATGGCCTGACGATGCCCCGGGATGGCGCCTTTGATCAAAATCAGATTCTCATCCGGTCGGATATCGATAATTTCCAGATTTCGAACCGTTTTACGCTCGACTCCGTAGTGGCCCGGCAGTTTTTTGCCTTTGATCACCTTGGCCGGCCAGGCACTGCAACCGATGGAACCGGGGATGCGATGGCATTTGCTGCCGTGCGTTTTACGACCGCCGCCGAATCCGTGGCGTTTCATTACACCGGCGAATCCTCGTCCTTTGCTTGTCCCCACAACGTCCACCCGCTCGCCCACTTTAAACAGGTCGAGACCGATCGTGGATCCCGCCGAAAAGTCGTCCGGGTTATCCACTTCCACTTCATGCAGGTAGGCGTAGCAGCTGTCTCCGCTCTTTTTAAAATGGCCTTGCAACGGCTTGGTGGTTCGCGAAGCCCTTTTTTCACCAAATCCCAGCTGAAGCGCATTGTATCCGTCTTTGGCCTGGTTTTTGACTTGGGTAATCACGCAGGGGCCGGCCAATACCACCGTCACCGGAATATAGCGGCCGTCCGGCGTAAACACACTCGTCATGCCCAGTTTTTTTCCTATCAGTCCTTTACTCATGGCTCATCATTTCCTACGCTACAATTTGATCTCAACATCCACCCCGGGCGACAGATCGAGCTTCATCAGCGCGTCAACCGTTTGCTGGGTCGGCTCAAGAATATCGAGAAGACGTTTGTGCGTGCGCATCTCGAATTGCTCCCGGGACTTTTTGTCGACATGGGGAGACCGAAGCACACAAAATTTGTTAATTTTGGTGGGCAGCGGAATGGGCCCCACAACCTTGGCGCCAGTCTTGCGAGCAGTGTCCAGAATGTCTGTGGCAGACTGATCCAACAGTTTATGATCATAGGCCTTTAACCGAATACGGATTTTGGCGTTCATTATCATGGGTTTTAATCTCTCTTACTCGATTATCTCGCTGACCACACCAGCGCCAACAGTACGACCGCCCTCGCGAATCGCAAAGCGCAGCTCTTTTTCCATTGCGATCGGGGTGATCAAATC
>JASFGJ010000363.1:0-5124 GCA_050123815.1 Desulfobacteraceae bacterium | reverse complement strand
GCCTCTTTTGCATTTGAATTGTATTTCTTCCGACCACGAATTTAGTATCGGTAGTGCTCCGGTTTGAACGGCCCTTCTACCGGAATACCCAAATATTCGGCCTGCTTGGTCGTCAATTTGGTCAGCCGGGCGCCCAGACGGTCGAGATGGAGTCGCGCCACCTCCTCATCCAACTCTTTGGGTAATGTATAGACCTGTTTGTCATGGGGCTTTGTGGCAAGGGCGATTTGAGCCAGGCACTGGTTCGTGAAGCTGTTGCTCATCACGAAACTTGGGTGGCCGGTCGCGCAACCGAGGTTTACCAGTCTGCCTTCGGCCAAAACGATGATGGAGCGACCCGACTTCAGGGTCCATTTGTCTACCTGGGCCTTGATGTTTTCCCTTTTGCAGTCCGGGCTGGTTTCAAGATAGCGCATATCGATTTCACTGTCGAAATGGCCGATGTTGCAGATGATGGCTTCATTTTTCATCATCTCCATATGCGCCCCCTCAATGACGTCGCAATTGCCTGTCGCGGTGATAAAGATGTCGCCGATGGGTGCTGCGGTCTCCATCGTCACCACCTCGTAGCCCTCCATGGCCGCCTGCAGCGCACAAATCGGATCGATTTCCGTGATCAGCACTCGCGCGCCGTAGCCGCGCATGGACTGGGCGCAGCCTTTGCCCACATCACCGTAACCGCAGACCACAACGACTTTGCCGGCCACCATGACATCCGTCGCGCGTTTGATGCCATCGGCCAGAGATTCCCGGCATCCATAAAGATTGTCGAATTTGGATTTGGTCACCGAGTCGTTGACATTGTAGGCAGGGAAAAGCAGCTCGTTGCGCTTTGCCAGCTGGTAAAGGCGGTGCACGCCGGTGGTGGTCTCTTCAGAGACACCGCGGATGTTTTTCGCAATTCGGCTCCAGATGTCCGGATCCCGGCCGTAGCTCTCCTTAAGACGGTCCATCAGGCATTGCATGTCTTCACTGTCGTAAGACCGGTCCAAAAGCGATGGATCCTTTTCAACCGCGACACCCTGATGGATATAGATCGTCGCGTCTCCTCCGTCATCGACAATCAAGTCCGGTCCGCTGCCATCCGGCCAAATCAACGCCTGTTCGGTGCACCACCAGTACTGTTCCAGTGTTTCTCCCTTCCACGCAAACACAGCCGCCGACCCCTTCTCGGCAATGGCCGCTGCAGCATGATCCTGGGTGCTGAAGATATTGCATGAAGCCCAGCGGACATCGGCACCTAAAATGTGCAGGGTGTCGATCAGCATAGCGGTTTGAATCGTCATATGCAGGCTGCCCATGATCTTCAATCCCTTGAGCGGTTTCCGGGGCCCGTATTTTTCCCTGACCGACATCAAACCGGGCATTTCGTTTTCAGACAGACGCATCTCTTTGTGGCCCAAAGGAGCCAAGGCAATATCTGCGACCTTATGGGGCAGTTTCGGATTCAGTTCGAGAAAGCTCCGGGCGCTTTCAATTTTTTGTGCGATTGACATGATAATCTCCTTAATCCCATGATCAGGATACGATTGCGACTCAAACATAAGCAGGTCTACCCCCCCCGTCAATTTAGAGGGGCGATTTGGTGCTCAGATGCCTGCAATGTCGCGTATCTTTTCGGCCATATTGGTTTTTTCCCAGGAAAAGTCCGGATTATTCCGTCCGAAATGACCATATGCTGCGGTATTTCTATAGATGGGGCGCAGCAGATCAAGGTATTCGATGATGGCTGCCGGACGCAGATCGAAGGCCTCAGACACGATTTTGCGAGCTTCGAATTCAGGAATCTTGCCAGTCCCCATAAAGTCGACCATTACAGAAACCGGTTCGGCGACGCCGATGGCATAGGCGACCTGGACTTCGCATTTTTTGGCCAAGCCGGCGGCCACCAGGTTTTTCGCGACATGGCGTCCCATGTACGAGGCGCTGCGATCCACTTTGGACGGGTCTTTGCCGGAAAAACAGCCGCCTCCGTGACTGCCTTGTCCGCCGTAGGTGTCGACGATGATCTTGCGACCGGTGAGCCCGCAGTCTCCCATGGGACCGCCGACGACGAACCGGCCGGTCGGATTGATGAAATAGCGCGTATCGCCGTCAATCATCTCGGCTGGGATGACCTTTTTAATGACCTCCTCAATGATGGCCTCTTTCAAATCCTCATACGTCACATCCGGTTTGTGCTGGCTCGATACCACCACCGCATCGACCCGCAGCGGTGTGCCGTTTTCATATTCGATGGTTACCTGAGATTTGCCATCCGGTCTTAAAAAATCGAGCGCTCCGTTTTTGCGAACCTTGGCCAGTCGTTTGGTCAGATTATGGGCGTACATGATCGGCATCGGCATCAATTCCGGTGTTTCATCGGTGGCATAGCCAAACATCAAGCCCTGGTCGCCGGCGCCCTGTTCCTTGTGCAACCCTTCCCCGGCGGTGACGCCTTGGGATATATCCGGGGATTGGCGATCGATACTGGTAATTACGGCACACGTGCGCCAGTCAAAACCCATCTGGGAGGAGCTGTATCCGATGTCGCGAATGGTGGCACGGACGACTTCCGGCATATCGACATAACAGGAGGTTGTGATTTCTCCTGCGATAAACGCCATGCCGGTGGTGACCATGGTTTCACAGGCCACACGGCCTGCTGTGTCCTGGGCAAGTATTGAATCCAGAATCGCATCGGAAATGGCATCCGCAACTTTATCCGGATGACCTTCAGTAACCGATTCGGACGTAAATAGGAAACGTTCCAAACTCATTGTATCTCTCCTTCAGATGTTATTTAAATAGACGGTTTTATGAGCGTTGTGTAGCTCCGCTGGACTTTTGATTTTGTGTAATTGTTTGTCGATGTCGCTTACCGGTATCTGTATTGATTTTATATTTTCGGCAAGGCCGCACCACTCGTGCGGACATATGATGTTCCGGGCCGTAACACGCGATCTTACTGTATCAGGCATTGATATGTCAATATGTAGGCTTTAAGATACTAGGCGTAGGATCAAGTCGGCGGCCCCGTCCAGGTCGATTCTGGCCATATTGATGACCAGGTGGTAGAGTTCCGGCTGGTCATAATCCTGCTTGCCGATTTTGCGATACAGATTGATGCGCCGGCGTTCCTCGTTTTTTACGACTTGTGCGGCGCGTTTGGTGCTCATGTCATAGTGGTCCATCATAAATTTGATGCGGTTTTCCAGCGTGTTGATCATCAAAATATGGTAGGCTTCCGGCAAATCATTAAGGATATATTGGCTTCCGCGATCCAGGAAAACAACATTGTCCTCCTCAGCCATCTGATTGATCAATATCACCAGGTAGTCGATATAGATCTGCTCGTCGATATAACCGCGCTCATCTTTTAATACTTTGTCGACCAGGGGTTTGGACACCATTCGGTTGACAATTCGCGAAAGACGACCACCGGCTTCCTTCTCTACCGACTCAACCCATCCCGGTGAGACTTTCGCTTTTTCGGCGATCATCTGGATGATATCTTCATCGGCGAATGTATACCCCAATGTTTCAGCTACACGTTTTCCGAGCGTTTTACCCCCGGCGCCAAATTGTCTCGATATGGTAATAACGGCCATACTCGCCTCCTTATGCTGTGGTTGCTGCTGCCGCTTGCCCATCCGCCGGTGATTAGTCCGACACAGGCGGTGGAACAATCAAGGTGGGATGATCCGAATCTTCTGCGATGGCTCTCGGCAGGCTGCCCAGCCACCGCTCCTTCCAGGCCGATCGGCTCGAAGATCCCAGCACGATCATGCTGGATTGACAATCTGCCGCCGCCCGTTCGATCTCTTCCAGCGGATCGCCAATGTAAACATGTGCTCGGGCTTCGATGCCGTTGTCTTCAAAACGATCGGCAATGCTGTCCAGCTTTGCGCGTGTCTGTTTGCGAAGTTTTTGGATCTGCATGGCCGAACCCTTCAGGTCTTTTTCGGCGGCGACATGTATGACGTCGATCCTGTCCACGACACCTTTCAGCGGTGTGAGTAATTTTTCAGCCTGCTTTCCGGCAGTAGACCAGTCGGTGGCCAACAGGGGGCGTTCGAATGGATTGTCCAACAGGTCGATCTTGTCTGTCGGGGGTTTGTAGACCAGCACCGGTACGGATGTTCTGTGGATCAGTTCGGTGATGTCGGATCCGGAGTAGAGCTGGTCGACCAATCGTTTGCGCGAATGGCCAATCACCACCAGGTCCGCCTGCTCTTTTCGGGTTGCATCGACGATTTGGGAAACCAGGTTGCCTACCACGATATAGACGCCGACTTCCATACCTTGTTCAAACAGATGTTCGGCCCAGTCGATAAAACGGATGTTGGCGGTTTCTCTCAGGCGGATCTCCTCAGATTTTTGGTATCCCAGGCCGCGATGCATCGCCACTTTTTCTCTCTCGATGACATTTACGAAGACGACATGGGTCAAGCCGGCCTTTCGCAGGCTCAGCAAGCTTTGCAGCGCATTGAAACTCAGATCATTGAACTTGGTCACGAACAGTAGCTTTTTTATTTCCATCGCTAATCGCTTCCCAGAGCATGGGTTACGGCAGCGCTGCCTTGATGGCAGCCGCCAGTTCCTCGGGTTCCACCGGTTTTTCCAGATAGGTTTGCGGCTCGGGAACTTCTTCCCCCCCAAACTCGGTTAGCGCTTTCTGTGATCGCAAAAAAGAGCGTCGCGTGATACCCGAAAGGATGATAATGGGGATCTTATCGAGTTTTTTATCTGTCTTCATCTGGCGGTACAGCCGGATACCGCTTTCCCGCGGCATCAAGACATCCAGAATCACAAGATCGGGATTCTCTTTTCGGATAAGCTGCATTCCCTCTTCTCCATTGGTAGCCTCAAGAGGGGTGTATCCATTTTCTTCCAAAACGGTGATGCTGAACAATCTTACATCCGGATCGTCATCGACAACCAAAACTTTCTTACCCATATCTATCCTCCTTCATTTTTAATATCTTCCACATCTCGAAACGGCCACTGAAGCGTAAATGTCGTACCGGCGCCCAGCTCAGATGCCACCCGAATCGTCCCGCCGTTTTCTTCCACCGATTTGTGGGTTACCAAAAGCCCCAGCCCCGTGCCTCGGTGCCCCTTGGTGGTAAAAAATGAGGTGAA
>JASFGJ010000362.1:0-5125 GCA_050123815.1 Desulfobacteraceae bacterium | reverse complement strand
GCTCCGACCAATAACATCACGAAAACAAAACCGACAATACGGATTCTGCGCCATTCAGAATTCATTGACCTTGCCTTCACATGTGTAGATATCGTCGTTAAGACAATGTTTTTGGCAAGGCCAGAGGGAGAAAGCGGTACTCGCAATACCGCGACGCCCGGTAACACAGTCCAAAAAAATTATCTTAACGTTTATACATTATGCACCTGAATGGCAGTGGCATGTCAAGGGGGGATGCATTATGAGCTCCAAGTAATTTGCGCTGTTATATCCTTCACATGGGCAACTTTTTGCGGGACGAACAACAATTACAGTTTCTGAAGGATCAGTTTATCCGACAGCGCCCATATCAAATAGATACCGATAACCAGCATCACGAACCAGAAAGGCGCATTGATGTTGATCGGATCGGCAACCAGCCATTGCCATTGGAACAGATGATCGCGCCCGAAATTGGCCAGCAGATGGGTCGGCCGAAAGGCATTATTGACATAGGCCAGAAGGACTATCAATGGCAAAAACCGTGTCACCAGGCTTTTGAGCAGCCCTTCGAAGAAGTAATCATAATAGACACGATTAAGCCGGGCATGGTCGATGTTCTTGGCCAGCAGTTTGCCTTTTTCCGGATCTTCACAAGTTAAGGCCTGCTGGCGCAGCGCATACCAATGCTGAAACTCCTCTTTCAATTCCCGATGACGCCGGGTGTTAAAAACACGTCCCAGCAATTTAGTGGTAATTACCGCGACCAAGGCAAGCAGTGCGATGATGAGTGCCGGTCCCAAAGGTTGCAGCGGCAGCAGCAGTCGGTCCAGGAGCGCTGCCATATAGTGCACAGCCAGTTCAATATGCTCCCATGCTTTGTCCATGTATGCGTCGATCATTGTCGTATCCTGTTACCCGCCTTGTTGCGCGGGGCGGAGCCAAGTTCCGCCCCGCAACAAGGTCGTTAGAGAGAATGGAATTAAATCCAGATTTCAATTTTGAAGAATCTGAAAAACAAGAAGAACAACGTACAGGCCAATACGATTTTAAGCGTCTTTTCACTGAAGAGCTTTTGCGCACGGCTGCCCAGCATACCACCGGCAAAACCGCCGATGATGATGGCGATGGCCAGCCACATATCCGGAAGGTAGCCGGTCATCAGATAGCCCAAAAATGCCCCGATACTGGAAAAGCAGGTGCCGATCAGCGAAATGGGCACGGCCACATACATGGGCAGCGCCCCCAGAGTGGTCATGGCCGGGACCAGCAAAAAGCCGCCGCCGATACCGAAAGATCTGGAAACCACACCGATCCCTACGCCTAAAATGGCGAACAGCAAGGGATTGATACGGAACTCTTCACCCCAGAACTTGAAACGGTAATTGGTCAGTCCGGTTTGGACAGGTTCGATGCGGCCCATTTCAACCGAGGTTCCTTCGGTTTTGGCCCGTGACACAGCTTCGTTGAACTTTTTGACCATGGCTTTGATATTTTTGCGTTTCTCCATGGCTTTGGGCGTCATCTCCATGAGGGTTTTGATTCCCATGATGACCACCAGGATGGCCAACCACTCTTTATAGGCCTTCATGGGCAGGTATTGGGAGACGTATTTGCCGAGCCAGATCGAGCCGATAAAGATACCGACGCCAAAGGAGATGCCGATGGGCCAGGCCACGCGTTTTTCCACCTTGGCATATCGCCAGAACGACCCCAGTGGTGAAAAGAGTGTCAGCGCCATATTGGAGGGTTTAAGCACGTTGGCGGCATTGATACCCACAGGCCCCATGGTTTGAACAATCAGCACCTGAAACGCGGCCATAAGCATGCCGCCGGCGGCCCCGATCATGGAGAAATAAGTTCCAACAATAATGGCGCCGATAATGATCCACAGCGGATTCATGTAGCGAAAGCCTTTGGAGAGCCAGAAACCATTTTTAGTAACGGTATATGAGCCGCTTTTTGCACCATTGATGTAAACGTCGAACGCCGTATCGGGGGGCGTGTGACGGAACGTCTTGAATGAGGCGGTGAACTTGCCGGTGGATTTGTCCAGTTTGATGGAGGTGCCCTTATCCCAATAATTACCGCTGGACTCATCGGTGATCACGCTGCGGGCGAAAATGACAACCTTGCCCCTCTTGTTGCCCTCTTTGACGATGGTGTTGATACCGAAACTGTTTTCATGCGCATATCGCAGAAAATTCCACTGGGTTTCCGTGGTGATGGGACCCAACATGGACTGGTCCGTTGCATCGACGTCGCTGAACTTCTTATTGAGGTAGTACATGGTGGTGGAGTAGATGCCGTTGCCCTTGCCCAGCAGCACGGAGGGCCCTCCGAACTTTTTCTTGCCCTCTTTGCCGAAGGCATTCGGATTGGTGGTGATCAGGTAGTAGAGCGGCGGAATTGCGGTATCCGCGTCAAATTTGCTTTCTTTCATCACCTTTTTCAGTTTTTTGATCTCATGCACCCCATTGGTGTCTTTAACCGCAAACATCTTGTTCTGTGCGATGGCGATGTAAAGATCCTTACCCTCATCGATTTTACCTTCGATGGTGACCGTGTCCCCGGCCTTGTACGTAGCTGCCGAAACAGTCCCGCTCGAAGCGCAGATCCCGGCGCTGGTCCAAGCCAAAACCAGTGCCAGCGCAATGATGATTCCTTTTCGCATACATTTCCTCCTCGTGTGAAAGTTAATAGATCCGAAGGACCCAATTATTGAAACCTTTCGGTAGTGCCGAATGCGGTGTCATCCGCTCATGCGGTTAACATTCTTCTTAAATTTCAGATACTTTTCAGCCAGCAGGCCGCCGGCAAGTCCAGAGATTGCGCCAATGGTCAACAAAATCACGGCTTCGGCCATAGCGATCAAAGGAAAATCCCACATCAGTTGGTACAGATAATTGATAGCAACAATGGTTATGCCGATGTTGACCAAGCCGGCGACGATGCACAGGCCGCGCCGGAAAGGCAGGCCGGTACGGTCTTTTTCAACCAACATGTAACCGGTCAGGGTAGCGTTGAATCCCACGATCCAATCCAGTAAACCTGACAAGGTTTGGGCTGTCATCAGACAGCTTAGAAAGTGGACTAAAACGATGTTGCCGCCAACTCCGGCCAAAACGGCAATACCGATCTGCCACAATCGCGCCGTCAGCGGGGTATTCAAAAATGGAATAAAATCTTTTACCATCAGCATGTCGCCACCTTTTAATGGGAAACCAAAGCGAACTCTTCAATTCAAGAGCCTTATCAGCAAGGGATGTGCCAATCCATAGGAGTGTTCCAGGAATCGTCAATTAAAATGCAAACAGCTCTTAACGACCTGTTTTTTAGCTATTTATTAAATAAGCGCCATGGCGTTCCCATAAAAATTATATCCACAGCGGCGGCTATCTCCGACCGCATGTGCAAATAAAAAATTGCACCATTTCCAAACCCATTATGCAGCGGAATCTATGGGTGCCCCAAAAATATATCATTGCCATATTTTTATTTCACCCATAGGGCCTGAAGGACCCGAGTGCGGCATTGCCAAACGCTTAAACCCTTTCAAATAAATTTTTAACCAATTGTAATTTATTAATTTATTAGCAGTCGCTCCACGGGTCGAAACTCAAATCAGACGGTTTCCAATGGTATGGATATTGCTTTTGTGGGGCTCAATGCCGATGCGGTTTTTCTATTGGAGATAGAAATCCAATACTATTTATAGATATGAAGGAGTTGCGAAGATGAAGAAATCTGTGTTCAGCATTTGCGGCATGTGCACGGTACGCTGTCCCATACGCGTGGAAGTGGAAGATGGCGAAGTGACCTGGATCGAGGGTAGCCCAAACGATCCCGGAATGCAAGGCAGACTCTGCGCCAAAGGTTCTGCCGGAATCGCCATGCTCTACGATTACCAGCGGCCTCAATATCCCATGATCCGAGAGGGAAAGCGCGGTGAAGGCAAATGGCGCCGAGCCACTTGGGATGAAGCCTTGGATTACATCGCCGACAAACTCAAGACCATTATAGACAAACACGGCGCCAAGGCCATCGCACTCAGCGACCGCGGCGGGCCCTTTCGTGACATCCATCGCAGCTTTTTGCGGGCCATCGGATCGCCCAACTATCTGAATCATGACTGCACCTGCGCACGAAACACGCAACATGCCGCCATCTCTCTGTTCGGCAGCGGACGCAAAACATTTAACTACGACTACAAGCAGTGCCGACACCTAGTGCTTTATGGCCGTAACGTACTGGAATCGTTGCGTGTAAAGAATGCCAACACCATCATGGATTTCATCGAGGGCGGCGGAAAGATCACGTATATCGATGTCCGCGCCGCCGGAACAGCCATGAAGTCCAACCGGTTCTGGATGGTGCGCCCCGGCACCGATTATGCGTTGAATCTGGGAATTATTCATACGGTGTTGCGGGACAAGCTCTACGATGCCGAATTTGTCAATCGATGGGTCACCGGACTCAACGCGTTGGAAACCTTTATTTCGCCTTACACCCCTGAGTGGGCGGCAGAAGAGACCGGAATCGAGGCCGATGAAATCGTGGCCTTTGCCCACGAAGTGGCCGCCGACGCCCCGGCGGTGATCTTTCATCCGGGTTGGCTGACCGCCCGCTATCGGGACTCCTTTTACGCCTCCCGCAGCGCTTACATCCTCAATGTATTGATGGGAAGCATCGAAGCCCCGGGCGGCCTCTTTTTTCAAAAGGGACCGAAAGATGTCGGCGCTAAAGAGCTCAACACATTACGCGATACCATTCCCAAGCCCGAGGACAAACGTGTGGACGGCTGCGGCTGGAAGCACAAACATTTCGAAGAAGGCCCCGGTCTGATGCATTTGATGTACGATGCCATCCTGAAAGAGGCCCCCTACCCGCTCAAAGCCTATCTGGTCTACCGCCACGATCCCCTGCTCTCGCTGCCCGACCCCGAAGCGCAGAAAAAAGCCCTGGACAAACTGGATCTGCTGGTGGCCATTGACGCCAATTACAGCGAGACCGCCTGGTATGCCGATGTGCTGCTGCCCTCGGCCACCTACCTGGAAAAAGCCAGCATGATCAGCACGGGCAAGGGGCTCAAACCACAGTTCTGTATTCGGGACAAAGCCATCGATCCGCATAACGAGGCCCGCCC